>NZ_JAVFHT010000011.1:0-130974 GCF_031470375.1 Paenibacillus glufosinatiresistens | reverse complement strand
TATTAGCTACCGTTTCCGGTAGTTATCCCGGTCCGAAGGGCAGGTTGCCTACGTGTTACTCACCCGTCCGCCGCTAATTCATTCAAAGAGCAAGCTCTCTGAATGAATCCGCTCGACTTGCATGTATTAGGCACGCCGCCAGCGTTCGTCCTGAGCCAGGATCAAACTCTCCATAAAAGGCTCGACCTTCGTCGAGCTGAACGTCTGAAAGGTATCAATCTCGGCTGAGCCGATCCTTTCGGACGAACAAGTTCGTTTGACTTGCTCATAAGATGAATCTGACGAGATGTTACTCTCGATTAATACTCACTCGTTGTTCAGTTTTCAAAGATCAAACCATCTTCATCGCCGATGCTCGTTCGCACCAGCAACTCTTATAATATAACACAGTCTCTTTTATGATGCAAGCTTTAATTTTCAATCTCTATTTAAGAGTTCGTCCATATCTGCTTGTACCGGGTGACTGCTACTTACTATAGCACGTCCCTGAGCGATGCAACAACCCTCATAAATTCCCATTTCGTATATGAATCCATATACCTATAAGACTTTCATTCGAGTTTTACTCCCTTATCCCTACTTACATACTGATATTAGCATCCGGAGTTGTACGAAGTACGTACATTCCCCGGATGCTGAGTTTTTATTATATGGATTATAAGTTTTTTGCTTAACGGGAGATCCACGGATTTTTTCGTCTTTTTGCGGTTTCCGGTTCATTCTTGTTTGGAGACTTCTTGCTGCGGGTTTCTGAAGCGGCCTTTTTGGAGCTTTCCTGTCCGGATACCTTGGCTTTGCCTCGTTCCCCCGCTTTACTCTTGGCGGCGGGAGCCGATTCTTCTTTCGCCGGCGTTTCTTCGGATGCGGACGGAATAGGGTCGGCCGTATTCTGCACTTGAGCC
The DNA here is from genome assembly GCF_031470375.1 of Paenibacillus glufosinatiresistens. Taxonomy (NCBI): domain Bacteria; kingdom Bacillati; phylum Bacillota; class Bacilli; order Caryophanales; family Paenibacillaceae; genus Paenibacillus; species Paenibacillus glufosinatiresistens. The sequence goes on along the minus strand of NZ_JAVFHT010000011.1, from coordinate 130,072 downwards.
AAGGGCTGAATCCGATTCAGATAAGGCCAATCGGTCCCGGGAAACTCCGGAATAGTCGGGAGTACGGGAGAAGCGGCCATCTGAGCGGGATAGGCGCCAGGATTCCAGCCGGGATAAGGATAAGGAGCATATGCCGGAGGAGCATACGCCATGCCCCCGCCGGGAACCGTCTCGGAACCGGAAGGATAGGCTTGCGCTGCCGGCCAGCTCTGTCCTTCTCCGCAGCCGCACGACGGCCATGGCATGGACGGCATTTGCTGACTGTAGACAGGAGCCGTGTAAGCAGGTGTTGACGGAGCATAACCTGGCATTGAAGCCGTATAGGCAGCGGGAGGGCAAGAAGGCTGGGCATACATGTGCTCCGGGTAACCGTGCATACCAAAATGAGACGGCGTATAGGCGGAAGAGGGCTGAATGACGGACGGATAGCTTCCCGAGGTGTAGTTCATCATTCCCTCTATCCCGCAAGGGGTATAATCCGATGCCGAGATGCCCGGGTAACAAGAGTCGCCATACGCAGGTGCCGGAGCGGGTAACGTCGTTCCGCACATCATCGCATGCGGCGAGGGACCGCAAGGAGCGGGAGCGCAGCCCACGGACTGATACATCGGGTATACCGGCGGGCAATCATAGAAGTGCGGATTCTCTGTCAGGCCCGGATAGCCGCTGACGCCTCCGCAGCCCGCCGGTTCTGCCGGGCAAGGAGCCGTCGCAGGCATCGGCTGAGGCTGGTATACCACTGCCTCCTGGGCCGGTACAGAGATTTGCACAAAGAGACTTTGCGTCTCGGTGACGATTTCCGGGGCAGGGGCGGGAGCCGGAACAACCTGAACCGGCGGGGCAGGCTGAATGACTGGTCCCGTATTGGTTTTACCGGGGACTTGCTCGATGGGTCCCGTGTAGGTTTTGCCGGGGATCTGCTCGATGGGTCCCGTGTAGGTTTTGCCGCCAGTCGCTTCCCCACCTACGATTGTTCCCGCTGATTCGGTTCCTGCCGGTTCCGCAGGCGCAACCGCACCCTTCTTCGGGATATAAACGACTTCTCCAACCTTCAGCACATCCGGATTCTTCAGTTGAGGATTCGCTTCAATGACATCTTTGAGCTGGACCCCCCAAGCTTTGGACAGCTTCCAGAGCGTATCCCCCTGCTGAACCGTATGCTTGTAATACATCTCTCCCTGATCCGGCAGCGTCCCTGCCCCCGGAATCTTCACTTTGTCTCCGATGTGAAGCACATCGGGATCGGCGATTTGCGGATTGGCTTTAATCAGATCCTCCAGCGGCAATCCGTATTTTTGCGACAGCTCGAAGAGAGTGTCCCCTTGCTTGACAATGTGTATTTTCACGCAGCATTACCCTCCTATTGCCTGATATGGCGGCCTCGTCTTGATCGCACCGGAGCGCGTTATTCGGCCTCCTTCGCTACTTCATCTTATGCAGGCCATAGGCGAATGACATCCCTGCGCACAAAAAAATCCTGCCTGCGCTCCACGCAAGGAGCACAAGCAGGATCGATGATTTCTTCCCGGTCAAAAGCGGATTAGCTTTCCCACACTTTATAGCCGTCCTGGTCTACGATGCGCCGGAACTCCTCCAGCAGCTTCAGCGTGACCGGACCCGCGTGGCCTTCGCCGATAATCCGTCCGTCGATCTCGCGGCAGGCAATGACTTCGGCAGCTGTGCCGGTAAAGAAGACTTCATCCGCAATGTAAAGGTCATGCAGCGTGAACGGCTCTTCTTTGAGCGGAATCCCCAGCTTCTCGCACAGCTCGATGATGGCAAGCCGGGTAATGCCCTCCAGCGCGCCCAGATAGCAAGGCGGGGTATAGACAACTCCTTTTTTGATGACAAAAATATTGTCGCCCGATCCTTCCGTCACATAACCTTGGGCATTCAGCATGACGGCTTCGTCCGCCTCGGCCAGATTGGACTGGATCTTGACCAGAATATTGTTCAGATAGTTCAGCGATTTAATCTTTGGATTGAGCGCATCCGGAATGTTGCGCCGCTGGGAGACGGAGACGGCACGCAGACCGTTCAGGTAGGCCGCCTCCGGATAGATCGCAAGCTGCTCGACAATGATAATGACGCTGGCCTTCGGACACCGCCGAGGGTCCAGACCCAGATTCCCGGGACCCCGGGAGACGATCAGACGGATATAACCGTTGCGCATATCGTTGCGGCGAATGGTCTCCGCCATGGCTTCCCGCATTTCGTCGTAGGTCAGCGGGATGTCCAGCATGATGGATTTAGCCGAATCATACAGCCGGTCCAGATGCTCTTTGCATTTGAAAATGTTGCCGTTATAAATCCGGATTCCTTCAAAAATCCCGTCTCCATACAGGAATCCGTGGTCAAATACCGATACGGTCGCCTTCTCTTTGGTCACATATTGTCCGTCTAGATAAATCCATTGCTCAGCCATGCGCTTACTGCACCTCCGCTTTTTCTTTCTCATAGGTGTATGTGGGATACGAGCCCATAACCCGGACCATGCAGCCCAGCGCCTGAATCTCTTCAATTGCCGCGGGCATCAGGACCGAATCCATCGGTTCGAGCACATCAATGTAAAAATAGTACGACCCCAGTTTCTTCTTCGTCGGACGCGACTCGATGCGCGACAGGTTCAGTCTTCGCCAGGCAAAGGCCGAGAGAACCTGGTGCAGCGCGCCCGGATAATCCTCCGGCAGGGTGACGAGAATGCTTGTCTTGCTGCCGCTGCTTCGGCGGCGAAGCTCAGGCTTAGCCGATCCGACCAGCACAAAACGGGTATAGTTGTTGTCGTGGTCGGTTACCCTTCTCGCAACCATTTCGAGGCCGTGCGTACGGGCGCCGAATTCCGTGGCAATGGCGGCCCAGCCTTTGCCCGGATGCTGCTTGACGATCTCCACCGCTTCCGAGGTGCTTCCGACCGTCTCGATCTCCGCTCCCGGCAGATGCTGGCGGATGAACTGTCCGCACTGGGCCATTGCCACCGGATGGGAGAGCACTTTGACAATTCTGTCATACCTTGCCTGCCCGTCTGTATCCAAAAACTCGCCGGGGTTGCCGATCAAGTTCTGAATAGACGGATAAATCCATTCTGCCTGCATCGGCAGTTCCACCTCGTGAATCAGCCAGTCCAGATGCAGACTGACGGACCCTTCAATGGTATTCTCGATCGGAATGACGCTGTAGTCCGTCTTGCCGCTCGCTGTTGACAGGAATACATCGGAGATCAGCTTGTGATAAACCGGCCTGAACGGCTCCCCGTCCAACAAATGCAGCAGCGCTTCGTGGGAAGTGGTTCCCTCCGGCAGCATAGCTATCGATTTCATCTCTGTTGAACTCCTTTTATCATATCCAAAAATGATTCCTCGCGCATCCCCGGCGCGCTGTCCGGCATTTCCAGCACGCTTGCGCCTTCCTTGGCAGGGAGCAGCCAGCGCGCCGTTGCCGGGATTCCCTGCGCCGACAAGGTCTCCCGCATAAAGGCTTCCAGTTCGCGCTTCTTCGGTTCATCCCTGCGGACGAGGGCGATCAGCGTAGGCCCCGCGCCGCTGAGCGCCGCTCCGAGCGCGCCGCGGCGCGGCGCCTCGTCCAGCAGCTCGGTCAGGCCCGGCACCAGCGCAGCCCGGTAAGGCTGATGCAGCCGATCCTTCATGGCCGCTCCGACCAGATCCAGCCGGCCCAGCGCAAGCGCCGCCGTCAGCAGCGACGAACGGGCGATGTTGTGAACGGCGTCGCCCATCGGCAGCGCCTCCGGCAGAACGCCGCGCGCCTTCGAGGTGGCCAGTTCGAACTCGGGGATGACGACTAACGCCTCCAGTTCATCCGGAGGCTCGATCCGCATGTAATCGGCATGCTCGCCGTCCCAGGCCGCGGCAATAATACCGCCGAAGAAAGAGGCGCCGACATTGTCCGGATGCTTCTCCAGCGAGGACGCCAGATCGAACAGGCGCTCCGTGGACAGCGGACTGCTAATCAACGCATTCGCCGCCGTCAGCGCGGCGACAATGGCCGACGCGCTGCTGCCCAGCCCGCGGGTCAGAGGAATCTCGGAATACATGGAGATGTCCAGTTCGGGCACCGAAACGCCCGCTTCCTCAAATACCATTTGGGCTACCCGGTAGAGGAGATTGCTTTTGTCGAGGGGAAGTCCCTTCATCTCGTCTCCATACAGGTGGAAGGCGGTCTCTTCCGCCTCCGCCATTTCCATCCACGCGTACAGCGACAGCGCCATGCCGAGCGTATCAAAGCCCGGACCGAGGTTGGCCGTGCTGGCGGGGACCTTGACTCTAACTCTTCTCTTCACCAGTCGCGATCTCCTTCAACCCTATTTATCCTTCTACCCGGTAATGGCTCTTCACCCGGCGAATAACGTCCATTTCTTCAAAACGCCGCAGCACCTTATCCATGCTCGCCTTGCTGGCGTTGTGGGTAACAATGATAATTTCGGCGTCCGGATTGGCCGGATTCGCCTGCTGCAGAACGGAATCGAGACTGACCTCGTATTCTGCGAAGACCTGCGTGATCCGGGCCAGAACCCCCGCCTTGTCGTCCACGTGCAGCAGTAAAAAGTTCTTGTAAAAGACCTGTTCATCGCTCTTCAGCTTCTTCTGCTTGTAGGGAACGATCTGCTTGAGCCCGTTCACTCCAAGCTTCAAATTCTTAATGACGGCGACAAGGTCGGCCACAACGGAGGTCGCCGTCGGCATTTCACCCGCTCCCGCTCCGTAGAACATGGTCTCGCCAACGGCTTCACCGAAGACGTAGACGGCATTGAATACCCCGCTCACCGAGGCGAGCGGATGACTGGCCCGGATCAACGTCGGCTGTACACTGATGCTGAATTCTTCATTGTGGCATTCGGCAATACCGAGCAGCTTAATCTCGTAGCCAAGACGCTTGGCGAACTGAATGTCCTGCCGGGTTACGCCGGAAATGCCGCTGACGCTGACATCGGTCAGCTCTACATTCGTCCGGAAGCCCAGCGTGCCGAGAATCGCCATTTTGCGGGCAGCGTCCAGCCCTTCCACGTCGGAGGTCGGGTCCGCTTCGGCATAGCCGAGAGCCTGGGCTTCCTGAAGGACGTCGTCATACGACGCGCCTTCCTGGCTCATTTTGGTCAGTATGTAATTAGTCGTCCCGTTGACGATCCCCATAATCTTGACAATCCGGTCCGACGAGAAGCCCTCAATCAGCGTACGGATAATCGGAATCCCGCCGGCTACACTGGCCTCATAGAAGACGTCGCACTGCTTCTCCTGGGCCTTGGCCAGAATCTCTGTGCCGTGCAGGGCCATCAGATCCTTGTTGGCCGTCACGATGTGCTTGCCGCGCTCCAGCGCTTCAAGAATGTAATCCTTCGTGATGCCCACGCCGCCCATGACTTCAACAATCACGTCGACCTCAGGGTCGCGGATAACTTCCCACGGATCGGTGGTCAGCACCTCGCGCGCAATATCGATGGACCGCGTCTTCTCCGAATTCTTCACAGCTACCCGGCTGATCTCGATCGGGGATCCTACCTGGCCGCTCAGATCCTCCTGAAAGCCCTGGAGAATCCGCACTACGCCCGTTCCGACCGTTCCCAATCCCAGCAGCCCCACCTTAACCGGCTTCATCTCTATCCGCATCCTCTCTGACCGATTCTCTCTTTATCCTTGGCCTACAATTTGCGTGCGTCTGACGCCCGGCATTTCTTTCAGCCCGTCCAGCAATTCCCCGAGTTCTCCGCTTAAATGGGAAATTTCGATGGAGATGACGACGTTGGCCCTTCCTTGCAGCGGTATGCTCTGGTTGATGGTCAGCACATTGGCCCCATGCCCCGCAACGGCGCTCAGCACCTTGGACAGCATGCCGGATTCGTGATCCAGATCCATCGAGATGGTGACGATCCGCTCCCGTTCCAATTGGTGAATCAGATGAATGCCGTCTTTATACTTATAAAAAGCGCTGCGGCTGAGTCCGACCTGCTCCACGCCCTCGTGCACCGTCTTGACGTCGCCGGCCTCCAGCAATTGCTTAACCTGCATCGTCTTCAACACAGCATCGGGCAAAATATCTTCCCGGACCAAATAATAGCGTTCTTTCACGAACGTCCTCTCCCTAAAGACTTTTGTATGTACATAGTGGACATTATAAGCCGCCGAGGATGAAATTGCAACCCTCTTGGTAAAATGAAAAACCACCTTATTCGGCGGTTCAGGAACAATTAACCGCGCTTCCGCAGTATTCGCACGGTCCGGATTCGCCGGGACTCCGGCTTGCTGCGGCTCCGCAGGATTCGCAATAGACTGTCTTTGTCTCCCGGACAGCCTCTCTAATAGTATGCCGCTTCGCCCGATTGGCCGCCCCAAAAAAGTAAGCTGCGGGAACAACGAGCAGAATCGTCATGGCTACCAGCGCCATCAACAATTTTCCGATTATTTCTTCCGGGTATTCGGCCATTCCATAAAGATATCCAAGAATACTTACGAGTTCTACAAAGAGACCGTATAACGAATGTCCGGCCAGACGCCAGTTATCGACCATCTCGTTATTGTTGGGGCGTGTCCGGACTATTCGAATACATACGGCAACCAAAGCAAGCGGAGCAAACAAATAGGCAAGAACAATTAGAGCAAAATTTATCCCGGATTTTTTATATCTCAGCAAGTCGTCAGCGTCGTGATTCATATTTTTCTCATTCCTCTCTTATTTCAGCAACTGCAACTCCCGGTTTCGGCGTTCCAATGTTATTCGAATGCAATCGGCGATTTTCCCGGCTTCGGCCACAGCCTCTCCTGTCTGTTCGTTTATACCCAGGATTAGTGTCACCTGGTCATTCAGGAGCTTGATCTGATCCGCCAGGACGTATTCGGTTTCTGTAAGCTGCGGACGCGAGACCGGGTCGCTGAACCGGAGCGCCTCCCTAACATTCTCTACAATCCCGACTAGTTCCTCACGAGCCGGGTGATTCCAAGCCGAAACTCTTGCAGCAATCTCCATCACATCGTTTCTAAGCTCCATCATGATTCTTGAATCGGCGTCCGTCCTTCGGTTAAGATGGGATACGAACCGTTGCCCCGCCCGGAGGGAGACCAAAATCATGCACAGAGCAGCCCCAAGAATCAGGAATAAGAGAGTCATAACGCCGCCAGCCCGCATTCATCGCAGAATTTATGGCCGGCCTGCATCTCATGCCCGCAACGCGCGCAGATCGAGATCTGTTTTTCTCCGCAATGAGGACAGAACTTGGAGCGAGCTTCCATCACGCCTTCACACTTTCGGCAATTCTTTTGAAGCGTAGCAGCCGTCTGTCCCCCAACTTGCTCGATAATGTCAAACTGGCGCTCTTGGTCATACGTGTAACCCACAATATCCACCTCCACGCGTTTGGCCCAGGCTTTCTTCAGTCTCACGACCGACTCATCGGTATCGGGAATGTTGATAGATTCAATGTTAAAATGAGGCAGCTCCAAACCGTAGCCGGCGTACACAGGAACCACGGCCTGCCGGATATGGTCGCCCAGTTCCGTCAGATTTGCACTAATTTCAAACACGCTGATGTCATGATCCATCATATAGGAGGATAGAGTATCTTTAATCTCGGTCATCAAGAGTCCCCGGAATGCCCGAATAAGCGAGTTCTCATCAAAGCAGGTGCCCGAGGCGGCCAGTTTCAGGAGAAAACGCCGGGCATCGGTTACTCTGACGGCAAATTGACCAAAAGAGCGGACAGATACGAAAATGCCGTATTTCGGATCCTGCATCTGGATCGGCGTCGCCGTTCCCCATTTTACACCCATTCGAACCAGCTTATTGACGTACCAGACCTCCGCCGAATAAGAAGTACTTCCTCCAAGAGGCAGATTGATCAGCTTGGACAGCAGCGGCAGATTGGCTGTCTCCAAGGTATGCCGCCCCGGACCGAAGGAGTCCATCGCCTGGCCGTTCTTGAACAGGATCGCCTCCTGTGTCTCGCTTACAATCAGTTGGGACCAGGCCCCGATTTCTTCATTCGGATGCTTCCAGGCAAGCGCGCCGGGGGGCCCGTCGTATTTAATGACTTCAATGATTGCCATGACGGTTGTTCCTCTCTCTAGTATCCTTTACTATACATAACGGCGCTTCCGCAGTATTCGCACGATCTGGATTCGCCCATATTGAGACTCGTTCCGGCCCCGCAGGATTCGCAATGCACCGCCTTTGTCTTGCGTAGAGACTCTTTAACATTCGGTAACGGTTCAGAAATCCGTTAGACTTTCTATAGTCGATATCGTTTATGACCTTATCTTCACTCAGACCGCATCGCTCGGCGAGTTCTTTATGGGATTGACTACCTTGTTCATAAGTAAATTGAGATATTAGACTGCAAGAAATGTGAAGCACTCCTTTGCCCGTTCCGATGCCTGTATGAATAAAGTTTATAAAAGCATCCCAATCATGCTGTTGATAACGCACATAATTTCACAATCCTGAACGCTTCTTCCGCGTCATCTGCCATGGCGTATGGACTCCATATACAATCCATGGGTCGCGTAAACAAGCAGTATGTAGTTATTGGCCTTTTCCGCGTGCCAAGCTTCATTCTACACCCTGCCGAAATCGGAGGAGATGCTTTTTTTGACATTTCCTAAAATACTTATCGCCATTCCCTTTCTTCTCTTGAATACAGGCACGCAAAAAAACCGGCGAATCGCTCCGCCGGCCTATATACCTTCTTAATAGTAGCTGCTGCTCTCTACGAATTCGAACTCGAAGTCAGCAATCCGCACGATGGTGCCTTCTACGGCCCCCCGCTTGCGGAGTTCCTCGTCCACACCCATATGGCGCAGCGTCCGGGCCAGCTTCAGAATCGCATCATGCGAGTTCATCTGCAGCCGTTTGAGCATCCGCTCGATTCGCGGACTGTGCACCACGAACGTTTCGTTGTCGCGGGTAATGGTAAAGTGGTCGTCTTCCGACGCATCCAGCTTGTACACCTTGCGTTCGGCTGCATCTCCTTCGGGCTGAACCTCCGCCACTGCCGGAATGGAATCCAGCAGATCGGCCGCCCGGTAGAGCAGCTCCTGCACGCCCTGCCGGGTCAGCGAAGAGATGGGCATAATCTCGATGTCCGGACGAATGTCGCCGAGCTGACGCCGGAAAGATTCCAGATGCTCCTGCGCTTCCGGCATATCCATCTTGTTGGCGGCAACCACCTGCGGCCGATCCGCCAACCCTGCATTATACTGCTTCAGCTCTTCGTTGATCTTCACCCAGTCCTCGAACGGATCGCGGCCTTCGGAACCCGCCATGTCGATCACATGGATGATGATCCGGGTCCGCTCCACATGGCGCAAAAACTCATGTCCGAGACCGACGCCTTCCGAAGCGCCTTCGATCAGTCCCGGCAGGTCGGCCATAACGAAGCTTCTGCCGTCGCCGACATCGACTACGCCAAGATTCGGAGTGATGGTTGTAAAATGATACGCGCCGATCTTCGGCTTCGCCGCGGACACCACGGACAGCAGCGTCGACTTGCCCACGCTCGGGAACCCGACCAGCCCGACATCCGCCATCACTTTCAGCTCCATCACGATATACCGTTCCTGGCCTTCCTCGCCGTTCTCCGCAAGCTCCGGCGCCGGGTTATTCGGCGTGGCGAACCGGATATTCCCCCGGCCGCCCCGGCCGCCCCGGGCCACTACGATCTGCTGGCCGTGACGCGTCATATCGGCAATCAACTCGCCGGTATCGTCATCGTACAGAACCGTTCCCGGCGGAATCCGAACGACCATATTCTCGGCGCCGGCCCCGTGCTGGCTCTTGTTGCGGCCCTTCTCTCCGCGTTGGGCTTTGAAATGCCGCTGGTAGCGGAAGTCCATCAGCGTCCGCAGTCCTTCGTCGACGCGGAAGATAATGTCGCCTCCCTTGCCGCCGTCACCGCCGGCCGGTCCGCCTTCCGGCACATATTTCTCCCGGCGGAAAGCGACGAGCCCGTCGCCTCCGTCGCCGCCTTTTACATAAATCTTCGCTTTATCTACAAACATTAATCTTCACCTTCCTCACACGCCCATAGGGATGCGCAGTTGAAAATCGGACTCCTGCGGATCCAGCCGCTCGGCCCGAATCCTCTTGTCCCGTATTATGCTGGAAATGCGTCTCTGCAGGAGATCGGGATTTCCTTCCGGGTCTTCGCCTTCAAAAACAATAATGAGATCGGGCCCCTCCGAACGGAACGACAGCTCCAGCACCGGAGGCTCCCCCAGAACCCCCGGCAAGCCCCGTTCATAAGCCGCAACCGTCTGGGCCACTGCCGAGGCCAGCTCCGCGCTTCCTTCAGGAGACAGCCTGTCCTCCAGACACAGCCCTTCCTCGACTTCAATATCCAGCAACAGCCCGCCGCCCGAGGTGCGGTAGGACTGAAGAAAGAAGACCAGCGGCGGGATGCCGAGCTTGGCAATCCGACTGTCCAGAGCGATGCGCTCCTTTATTCTTTCCACACACTGCACAGATTTATCAGGCTTGCCAAGCTGAATATATCCGTACAGCACCTGCAGATCGTTCATCCAATCATGCCGATGATGATTCAGCGTTCGAATTGCTTGCTCCTGCAAGCAGTGCTCCTGCCGGCGGAGTTCTTCCTGCAGCCTTCCGCGGCACAGAAGAACGGCCGCAGCCATAGCCGCCGCGGCCCAGGCCGCCAGCAGCAGCGAAGTCTCCCATGAAGGCTTCCACAAGGCCAGGCCGGCCGGGATAAGAAGCGACAGCGCCGGCCAGCCGGCCGCTGTTATCCAGGATTTCATGCTTAGTCCACGTCCCCGGTACCAGAACGTCGCTCAAGCATTCTCTTGGGCCGGACGTTCGTCATTTTAACAAAGTATACCATAGGAATACCCGCAAATTCATCCGTTGCCGGCACGTTCGCCTCGCATATTTCAAAAAAAGCCTCCGGCGCTCATGCCGGAGGCTTCTTAAACCGTAATAGCGAAGAATTACACTTCCAGAGCAGCTGCTACCGGAGCAACTTCCACCGGGTAGACGCTCACTTTCTTGCGGTCACGTCCCAGACGCTCGAACTTCACAACGCCGTCAACCTTAGCGAACAGCGTGTCGTCCTTGCCGATGCCGACATTCGTGCCGGGATGAATCTTCGTTCCGCGCTGGCGAACCAGAATGCTGCCGCCGGTAACTGTCTGTCCGTCGGCACGCTTGGCGCCAAGACGCTTGGAATGGCTGTCTCGTCCGTTCTTCGTCGAGCCTACGCCCTTCTTAGAAGCAAACAACTGAAGGTCCAATTTCAACATGAAAAGTCTACCTCCTTCTTCAATTAATAACTTCCTGTATCTGAATATACTTCCCGTATGAATCCGCGATAGTCCGCAGCATTACGATCATGGATTCCAGAAGCAGCTGCACCTTCGCCGACATTTCCGGATTCTCCGTCCGAACGACATTCCCGCTGAGGAATCCGCCCTTCATGGAGCTCTCCAGAACGACGCCGGTCAAAGCCTCTATCGCATTGACGGTGCCGACCGTAACGGCCGAAACCCCGGCGCAGACGATATCTTCGCCTCTTCTGGCATAATTCGCATGGCCCTCCACCGCAAAAGCGGTGATCGTTCCATGGGAAGAATCCCGCGAGATGATGACGTTAATCATTAACGCACCCGCTTACGCTTGAATCTTCTCGATCGTTACTTTGGTGTACGGTTGACGGTGGCCTTGCTTCTTGTGGTAGTTCTTCTTCGGTTTGTATTTGAATACGACAACCTTCTGACCCTTACCATGCTTCTCCACCTTCGCCGTTACGGTAGCGCCGCTAACGAGCGGAGTTCCCGCTGTCAGGCCGTTCTCGCCGGACACTGCCAGGACACGGTCAAACGTTACGCTTGCGCCGTCTTCTGCGTTCAGCTTCTCGATAAACAGAACATCGCCCTCTTGAACTTTGTACTGCTTGCCGCCAGTTTCGATAATTGCATACATTGTACTTGCACCTCCTCATGTCTCAGACTCGCCTGATGCCAGGTGGCAGAACCGCAAAGGAACTGCGCTTGCATACCTGCTCGGAGCGGTTACAGCATGTGCAAGATTACAATAACCGCACACATACTTGAAGATCATATCACGGACACGTCAAGAAGTCAATTACTTTCACCGATCAGAGTAGCTCCTGTCCCGGGATGCGCATCGGCGAGCCGTCCGCCCGGCCCGTTCCCCCGCAGCATTCGCAGGGCTTGCCGGACGGAACCAGAGCATCATGGCGGACTTTCTTGCGCGTCATTTCCAGCAGTCCAAGCCGGGTCCAGCCCAGAATATGCGTCTGTGTCCGGTCTCTGCGGGTGACAGCCTCCAGTTTCTCCACCACTTGTCTGCGGTGATCCGGCTTCTGCATATCAATAAAGTCCGCAAGAATAATACCGCCCGTGTCCCGGAGGCGCATCAGCCGTCCAATCTCCTCGGCGGCCAGCAGATTCGTGCGGGTCACGGTATCCTCCAGATCGGAGCCTCCCGTATACTGGGCGGTATTGACGTCAATAACCGTGAGGGCTTCCGTCTCCTCCCAGATCAGCGTCGCGCCTCCGTCAAGCGTGATCTTCCGGCTGAATGCGCGGTGAAGGCTCCCCTCTACTCCGAATGCAGAGAGAATCGGCTCGGTTCCTTCATAGATTCTGATGCGGTTAGACGCATGGGCTGCAATCTCTTCCAGATAAGCCCGGGCTTCGGCAGCCGCCGATGCGGAATCCATGTAAAGCTCGTCCGATTCCGGATCGAACGCATCCCGGATCAGCCGCTGGACCATGCTCAGATCCCGGTGGAGCAGGGAGGGCGCCGGAGCGTTCAGCGCTTGGTTCTCGATATTCTTCCATTGGGCGCGCAGCGCGGCCAAATCGCCGGCCACCGCCTCTTCGCTCTCGCCTGCGGATACCGTCCGAAGAATGAGGCCCTCTTCACCGCTTCGCAGCCGTTCTCCCAAGATCTTCAGGCGGCTTCGCTCCGATTCCTGCGCGATCCGTTTGGATACCCCGACGTAGTCTGCATAAGGCATATAGACCATCCAACGGCCCGGCAGGGAGTAATGAGTCGTTACCCTTGCCCCCTTGCTGCCATGAGGTTCCTTGCGCACCTGGACGACGAGCGTCTGTCCGGGCTTCAGCAGCGTCTCAATCGGAGGTTTGACCGATGGCTGCCTGTCCAGATGGGGATGGAGCACGTCGTCTATATATAGAAAAGCGTTCTTCTTCTGTCCGATATCTACAAAAGCGGCCTGCATGCCAGGCAGAACATTGATGACCCTGCCTTTGTAAAAGCTTCCGACCAGGCCCTGCTGCTGATCGCGTTCGGCCGCGTATTCCACAAGCTGTCCGTTCTCCGTCAGCGCCATCCGGGTCATGCCGGGCCGGCATTCGACGATCATTTGCTTCATAAGCTTCACCTCTGGGTTCTACTTGCCGCCGGCTTCGCGCTCCGCTGTTCTCATCGTCCGAAGAACGAGGAGATCAGCCGCTGCTCCGGCACCACGGTAATCACATTGCCCTGCGCATCGAGTACATAGATGAGATGATAATGATTCCGTTTAAATAGACGCAGAATTTCATCCAAAGGTTTCGCAAGCGGCGCGACAATCGGCCTGGCCGCTATCCCCAGCGCCTTGTTCCGTTCGCTCACCGATTCCCTGTACATGAGGAACGTCATGAAGCGATAAGGCAGATTGCGGTGATCGCTCCAGTTGGAATAGAGCAGAAAAGCCGCGATCATCAGCAGATTCAGCCGTATCCCGCCTCCTCCAAGGAGAGGCGCGGCTGCATACAGCATCACTCCGCAGCTTGCGGCCAGGCTGATGCGTCCGGTCCAGAGGAGCGTGCTGTAGTAGGGAGCAAGTAGGCTGAGCAAGGACTGCATCACCTTTCCGCCATCCAGCGGCAGAATCGGCAGCAGATTGAACAGCGCAATCATCAGGTTGGCGCGCACCAGGTAATCCATGAACCCGGCGTCTCCCCAGCCGGTAGCCTTCAGCAGTTCGACGGCGCCGATCATAATAAAATTCTGCAAAGGACCGGCCAGCGCAATTCCAATCTCCTTGCCTGCGGTCAGCCGTCCATGCCCCTCGATCACGGCCACCCCTCCGAATGGGAGAAGCTGCACGGATTTGACATCCGCGCCGGCCGCCGAGGCAGCCCAGACATGGCCCATCTCATGAATCAGCACAATCGCGAACAAGGTCAGCAGTTCCAGGAACTGGCCGGTCAGGACGGAGAAGAGCAGAACAATGACAAACAGCGGGTGAAGAGAGAAAAGAATGCCCCTCAGCCTAATCAAAGGCGATCTCATCCGACGGATCGATATAGGTTGATCCCTGCTTCAGGGCAAAATAAAGCAGCGGCTTCGCTTCGCCCGGCCGCTCTTCCAGCCATCCGACCGCCTCTCCTTCCTGAAGCCAGTCATCGGCCTTGAGCACAGTCCCGGTCAGATGTCCGTACTCGGCTTCAAGTCCGCCGCTGTGCTGTACCGTAACGCGATACCCGCCCTGCGCTTCGCGCGAGACGGCCAGCACCCGGCCGACGTCTACGCTGGCAACCGGCGTCTTGGCCTCTGTATCCCCGTCCTGCTGCATCTCCGTCGCTTCAATCTCGATGCCCTTCAGCGTAACGGCGAACGGCTGAACGATACGGCCCGCAAGCGGCGGGGCGAGCGTATGGAGGCCCGTTACTTTGCGGACGTTTCCTTCATCCTCGCCAAATATCGGAATAAAGGCAGGAGCCCCGCCGAAATAGCGGGCATACCAGTCTCTGGCGGCTGTAAAATCCATATCCTGATTCAGCGCCGAGCCGATATACCGGCGGGCTTCCGTCCCCCAGGACGGCTGCGCGGCATAGAATCCCCAAATCAGCCCTAAGATGACGGCGCTGACTACAGTCCGGCGGATTGTACCCCGCCACAATCTTCTGAAGCCTGTCCCGCCTGAATCTCTTTTCCAGCTTAGCTGCTGCCTCTTCCATATTTCTTCTGGATCGGGCTCTCTGCCTTCCCCGCGGTAATCCGGCCACTCCAGCTTAATGCCCATATCGAATCCCTCCGGCAGGCTTGTTTACTACTATCCTATGTGGGGGGACAGTCCGGCAGAACGAAGGGAAGGAAGTGGGCCGGAACCACCAATCAGACCAACAGTGGACAGCAAAAAACCCTTCTCCGCAGGGCAGCGGAGAAGGGTTCCGTGATTTCGTGATTTCGTAATTTCGTGATTTCGAAATTCCATAGTTCCATAACTCATAATTACCCGGGCACAGCAAACCATCAGCCGAGCCCGAAGAACTTCTTCAGCTTCTTGAAGGCGCCGGGCTTGCGGTCAAGCTGCATCAGCGGAACGGCATCCCCAAGAATGCGGCGGGCGATATTCCGATATGCAATCGCCGCATTCGAGTCGGGATTCATTACCGTCGGTTCGCCGCTGTTCGCCGCCTTGATAACCAGTTCATCGTCGGGGACAATGCCGATCAGGTCGATGTTGAGCACCTGCAGAATATCCTCGATATCCAGCATGTCTCCCGATTTCATGAGACCCGGCCGAATGCGATTGACGACCAGCCGGGGCGACTCCACATCCGACTGTTCCAGGAGACCGATTACCCGGTCGGCATCCCGGACAGCCGCATTCTCGGGAGTGGTGACGACAATGGCCTTGTCGGCTCCGGCGATGGCATTGCGAAACCCGTGCTCGATGCCTGCCGGACAATCAATCAGCACATACTCGTACTCTTTCTTAAGCTCCAGCACAATATCGCGCACCTGCTCCGGACTGACGGAGGTCTTGTCCTTCGTCTGGGCAGCAGGCAGCATATACAGCTCGTCGAAGCGCTTGTCCTTGACGAGCGCCTGGTTCAGGCGGCAGCGTCCCTCGGCGACATCGACAAGATCATAAATAATCCGGTTCTCCAGTCCCATTACGACATCGAGATTGCGCAGCCCGATATCCGTATCCACCAGACATACCTTCTTGCCCTGCAGCGCCAGGGCTGTGCCGATATTGGCCGTCGTGGTCGTCTTGCCGACCCCGCCCTTGCCGGACGTAACTACGATCGCTTCTCCCATGGAGGTCTACACTCCTTTGAACACATTTAGCTCGGGACGCTTCCTGACGATATGATGGATCTTATCGATCTGCATCACACCTTCCGCCAGGGAAGCGAATTCCATACTGCTCTCTCGGGTCTCCCACTCGTCGGGGGGACGGCTGATAATATCGGCGATGCGCAGCTGGGTCGGCGCCATCAGCGAAGCGGCGATAATGGCATTCTCGTTGCCTTCCGTACCGGCATGGGCCATGCCCCGGAGGGCGCCCAGAATCAGGATATCGCCTGTACAAAAGATCGATCCGCCAGGATTGACGTCTCCCAGGAAGAGGAGATCGCCGCGGTGCGTCAGCACCTGGCCGGACCGCAGAATCCCGCTCATGACCGCCATCACCGGCAGTTCTTCATCCGGCTTCGTCTCTACGCATTCCACGGAGCGGATGAGAAGATTGCCGGGCCGGCGCAGAATGTCCAGCACAGACTCCTTCTCCTCGTCGGTTACCGTTCTCTCTCCCATCCGAACATCGACATGAACGATCGGACCGGTCAAAATATGCTGATGACTATGCTCCAGCTTGTACCGAAGCTCGTCGAGCAGTTCCTCAAAGGGACACTTGTCGTCTAACAGGAAGACCAGGCCGTCCTTGATGCCCTTGATCCTGATATGCTTGGATTTAACTGTCATACGCCCCTCCTTCCTTACATCCACTCATTCGTCTCCGCAACGCAAAGTTCCTGCTTGGCGGCAAAAATCGCCAGTGTCCCCATCAGACATTCTCTTCCTTGCGGACGTATCTTCCAAGCTTCTCCAATTCTTTGCGGACGGGGATGTAGAGAAGGAGACCAACGGCGAAATGAAACAGCATGGTCGGCAGAATATGATGCAGCAGCGCCCAATCGTACGGCTGGCTGTTGAGCTTGAACACTCTATATATGCCGAACAGCAGACTGTCTTTCAGCCAGGTACCCAAGAGAACAATTGTCATCATGACAGGCAAGGGCGCCCGCGGCATCTGAAAGATAAGGCCGATCAGATAAGCGGATACCCCTACAGCGAGCGAATGGGCGCCGAGCATCCGCCCGTAGAACACCAGATCATGAAGCATGCCGAAGGTGAGACCCAGAATAAGAGCGGTATGCCGGTGATGATAGACGGTTACGAACAGCAGGACGACGAATACCAGATCGGCTGCAATCCGGGGTTCCCAGACATCCGGAATCAACCAGGGAAGGAGAGTTCCTTCCAGGATGAACAGCAGAAACAGAAGCAGGATACAGACCGATTTGCGCCCGCTCACTCCTGACCCTCCTCGGGCGTGAAGACGACAAGCAACTGCTTCCAGTCCTCATACTTCGCGGCAGGGTCAATAATAGCGGTGCGGGTGAGGCCGTAATCGCTGGTTTTGACACTCTCAACAGTACCGATAATGAGTCCGCGCGGATAGACGCCGCCAATGCCGGAAGATACGACTTGATCCCCCTTGGCGATCGGGTCGTTCGCGTCGATTCGCGTCATAATGAGACGGTCGGTCTCCGGATCATAATTTTCAATCATGCCAAACGTTTTGTCCACTTTGCCTACGGCCGTTGCAGCGATGGGCGGCTGCGAGTTCGGGTCGCTGCTGTCCATCATCGTCACCAGCTTGACGGTAGAGGTGAACTTGCTGACCTGGCTCACGATTCCGACCATCCCCTTCTCCGAGATGACCGACATGTTCGGTTTGACCCCGTCGCGGGAGCCCAGATCAATTACAAGCGTGCTATTGCCTGGTTCCGTCGTAATGCTGACTACCTGAGCGTAATGGTACTCATAATTGTATTTGTTCTCCTGAGCTTTAGTAAACCGCAGCAACTTCTCGTACTCTTGATTCTGAGCCTTAATCAAATTGTAGTTGACCTTGTCCCGCGCATACTGGGCAACCACAATCTTGAGTCTCTCATTCTCTTCCGCCATGTCTTTCAGATTCCCAACGTCTTCAAAGAAGCCCGCTATAGCTCCAGCGGGCTTGTAGAACAGACTTTGCACAAAGCCGGTCGTATCGCGGACGAAATTTTCGGGCCAGGACAGCGACTTGCGGGTGCCGAGCGAGAAACCCATCACCACGATGAACAGGACCAGCGTCATCAGCATAATGAACAATCTTTTATTGCCGAGCAGCTTGAACACTTCAACACCCTCTAAGACTGGATTTCATTCACGCGCTCTATCGCTTGGAACGGAGGGACATGCCGCCGCGGGATTTGAACCGGTGGATATTCTCCAGCGCCTTGCCTGTGCCGACGGCGACGCAGTCCAGCGGATTCTCGGCGACGATAACCGGCATCCCCGTCTCGCGGGCCAGCAGCTTGTCGAGGTTGCGGAGCAGAGCGCCGCCGCCCGTAAGCACGATGCCGCGGTCCATAATGTCGGCGGCGAGCTCCGGCGGACATTTCTCCAGCGTGACCTTGACGGCTTCAATCATGGCGCCGACCGTATCGGCAAGCGCTTCGCTGATTTCGTCCGAAGTGATGGTAATCGTCTTCGGCAGACCCGTTACCAGATCACGGCCGCGAATCTCCATGTTCTCCGCCGGATCGAGCGGCAGGGCCGAACCGATGTCCATTTTCAGCTGTTCAGCCGTACGTTCCCCGATCATCAGGTTGTACTGGCGCTTGATGTACTGGATGATCGACTCGTCCATCTCGTCGCCGGCTACGCGCACGGACCGGCTCGTCACGATGCCGCCGAGCGAAATCACGGCGACTTCCGTAGTGCCGCCGCCGATATCGACGACCATGCTGCCCGTCGGCTCCCAGACCGGAAGGTCGGCGCCGATCGCCGCCGCGAACGGCTCCTCGATTATGTAGGCTTCGCGCGCGCCTGCCTGCTTCGTCGCATCCTCAACCGCCCGCTGTTCCACAGCGGTAATCCCGGATGGCACGCAGATCATGACATTAGGGTGACGCTGGAACATGGAGCGCTGCTTCTGCGCCTGGCGGATGAAATATTTAATCATGGTAGCCGTTGTATCGAAATCGGCAATGACGCCGTCCTTCATCGGACGGATCGCCCGGATATTGCCGGGGGTACGACCGATCATCTTTTTGGCGGATTCGCCTACGGCTTCAATCGTCTTCGTATCGGTGCGGATCGCGACGACGGAAGGTTCGCGGACGACAATGCCCTTCCCGCGTACGTAGACCAGCGTGTTCGCCGTCCCCAAATCAATTCCCAAATCCTTCGTGAAACCACCTAACATGCTGTAAACTCCCTTTCCCTATGGGTATGCTTCATTTTTTGGCTATAGTCGTTCGCTAGATAATTCCCTTTTCTTTCAGACTCACAAAGCTGCCGTCCCCGATAATCAGATGGTCAAGCAGATCAATGCCGACGATCTCTCCCGCCTGGAACAGCCGCCGCGTCAGCGCGATGTCCTCCGGACTCGGAGCGGGATCGCCGCTCGGATGATTGTGCGCGCATACAATGGAAGCGCTGCTGTATTTGATAGCCGCCCGATAGACCTCGCGCGGATGCACGATCGATGCGTTCAGGCTGCCCATGGACAGCGTCTCCTGCGCAATGACGTGATTCTTCGTATTCAGAAACAGGCATACAAAATGTTCCTTCTGAAGATAGCGGAGCTGTTCGCTTAGCAGATCAGCCGCGTCTTGCGGGCTGCGGATCGTCACCGGCTCGCCCAGACGCGAACCCGCCATGCGCCGTCCCAGCTCGATGGCTGCCTTCAACTGCACCGCCTTGGCCGGGCCGATTCCCTTGATCCCGGTCAATTCCTCGACTCCGAGATCCGCCAGCTTCCGCAGGCCTCCGGCCTGTCCCAAAATGCGCTGCGCCACCGCGATCGCCGATTCCCGGCGTGTCCCTGTGCGCAGCAGAATGGCCAGCAGTTCCGCCTGGCTGAGTGCTTCCGCCCCATATTGCATCATGCGCTCTCTCGGTCGTTCTTCATGGGGGAGGTCCCGCAGCATAATCGTTGTCGTTTCCATCCCGGTATCTTCCCTTCAATGAAAAGCCGCCCGGCGTACAGCACATGCGATGGACCACCGCACTGTCGGGGACGGCATGTCTCCACTCTGTACGAAAACGAGAGACTGCTTTCCTGGTTTCCCTTTTAAACAATACCAGCTTGAAACGCCTTGTCAACCTGAGGGGGCCGGTAAATTCCGCCATATCCTGACAGGCTTCACGCGTATTCGGATAATCCCTGCCCATTATACCATGACCGCCCCCCACAATCGAGTCGGATCCTCCCTGTACGGAATAGGCCAAAAATAAGACGGCTGTCATCCCCTTGCGGGGAGACAGCCGTCCATATTTGCAGCGAGGAGCCGCTTCAAGCCAGCGCGCTGATTCCGAATTCCTGCAGCAGTCCGTGCAGCAGATAAATCGGCAGCCCGACGATGCCGTGATAATCGCCCTCGATACGCTCGATGAACACGGCCGCGAGTCCCTGGACCGCGTAGGCTCCGGCCTTGTCCATCGGTTCTCCGGTTGCGACATAGGCGGCGATCTCCCGCCCGTCGATGTTCCGCATGCTCACCCGGGCACGGGTGAAGCCGGTGCGGATCTTGCCCTCCGGCAGGCCGATGCAGGCGACGCCCGTGAACACTTCGTGCGTGCGGCCCGACAGGCGGCTAAGCA
Source organism: Paenibacillus glufosinatiresistens (assembly GCF_031470375.1). Lineage (NCBI taxonomy): Bacteria > Bacillati > Bacillota > Bacilli > Caryophanales > Paenibacillaceae > Paenibacillus > Paenibacillus glufosinatiresistens. The sequence continues at coordinate 109,414 of NZ_JAVFHT010000011.1, read as the reverse complement.
TGGCTGCCGCCTCGGTCTCGTCCGCAGGCTTGCCGAGCACCTTCCCATCCAGAACGACGATGGTATCGCTGCCGATTACAACGGCCTCTCTTCCGGCAGAGCCGGCGGCCACTGCCTCCGCCTTGCGGACGGCGAGCGCCGTGACGATCTCTTCCGGAGACCAGCCCTCCGGCGTGGTCTCGTCGGCATCGCTTGGAATCACCTCAAAGGGCAAATTCAGCAGCGCCAGCAGTTCCCGTCTCCGGGGCGAGCCCGAAGCAAGCAGCAGCATTCGTTCCGGCCGCTGTACGCCGTTTAACATCCGGCCATCCCTCCTTATTTTCTCCGGTACAGCCAGACGGCTGCGATAATGCCCGCCAGACTGAGCAGACCAAGCTTGAAGCGGATGGCGATATCGTAGGCAATAATATCGAGATCGGCCCTCGGATTCCACTCCAGCATCTTCGAACGCGTCAGGAATTCCAGCCCCTGAACCGGTTCCAGCAGCCGGGACGCCCAGGCCCCGGCCAACCAGCCCAGAATGATGAACAGGATCAGCGTACCCGCATTTTTCTTTTTCATTTCAATATCCCCCGCCCTGAAATGACACCCCCTCATTATAAAGGGAAAGGGCTTGCCGGCACAATGTCCAATCAGCGCTGCGCGAGGTAAAGCGCAGCCGGTGGGAGCATGGCCGACAAGCCCGAATCGTCTATCTCTACAGGCCGGAGACAGAAGCCGAACCCGTATCCGGCGAAGACGCCGAGAGGAGCTCCAGCAGCCGTTTCTCCCCGGTCATCATCGTCAGCATGGAGTTCTGGACCTCCCACAGCAGCCCGTCCGCTCCGCTCTTGTCATACTCGCTCAGCGCCGCCACGGCCCGGGCAACGGCGCCTCCGATCTCCGCTGTCTCTGTCCGGGCGGACTCCGGCAAGCCGGCCTCCAAGGCCTTGGCCGCCTCCGACCAGCGAAGATGCAGATCGGAGATGCCGGACTGGTCGGCCGTTCCGCCGCTCAGCAGAGAAGCCGACAAGGCGCTCAGCCGGGCGAGCAGATCGCCGGAAGCGGCGAAGTATCCGCTGAGAGCGGACGAATCCGCGCCGGAAGCGAGCGCTCCCGACGAAGGCAGCGCCACTTCCCGCACATACAGCTCGATGCCCCGGTCTTTCAGGGCAAGCCCCAGACGCTTGGCTTGCTCGCGGTCCGGGGACAGCCCCGCGTACACCCGGTTGCCGTCTGAGGAATCGACGGCGGCGGCCAGCCCGGCGGCCGCCAGCTCCCCGCGGGCCTGCTCCGCTCCCGACGGCGAGCTGAACACGCCGTACTGGAGCAGATAGTACCGCTGGGCCGGTATCGGATCGGCCGCTGCGGCCGGGGTTACCCCCACCGCTCCGGGCTTGGCCGCGTTGCCGGCGTCTTCCGCTCCGCCGGCATCCGCGCCGCCGAGCAGCGACAGCGCCGCATAGCCCAGCACCAGCCCAATGCCGATCGCTCCGGCGACAAGCAGCGGGAACCGCCACCAGGAAGCGGGAGGGCGGGAACGGTAGCCGCTCCCTCTTCCCGGGTCTCCGGCATCCGCATGCGAGTAGGGCGAGTCGGAATAAGGGGGATCTTCGGCTCCCGCGAGAGGAGACCCGTAATCAAAATCGGCATAGCTTCCCGCCGGACGCTCTTCCTCTTCTTCCGGCCAGCGGTCCTGCACGGGCAGAAGCTCCCGCGGCTCCCGGGGCTCCGGCTCCCACCAGGGCCGGGGCGGCACCTGCGGCCGTTCCGTCTCTCTGCCCGGCATCCGGCGGCGCAAGGAGGCCAGAACCGGCTGGGCTGCGGCCGTCCTGGAGCGGGATTCCCCCTCTTCCTCAAGCTCCGTTCTCTCCGGAGGGCGGGCCCAGCGTGCCGGCTTCCGGTCTCCCGCTTCGCTGAAGCTGCCCGCTTGCGCCGCAGCCGGAGCCGCCGCTCTGCCCCATCTGTCCGGCTTGTCCGTCTGCATCGGCTTGTCCGTCTGCATCGGCCCCTCTACCGGCACCGGCCTGTCCGCGCGAACGGGTTCGTTCCCCGGCTTGTCTCTTCCTTCATCGAACCGGAATGTCATCCTTCCGCTGCTCATCCTGATCCCCTCCCATAATGATTTCGTTCGTTAAGAGATGATATGATAGACGATAGAGAAATATGACAGGCCCGGCACGCCTTCCTCCCCAAAAAGGCCGCTTCCGCCCCAGACAGGGGGGAAGCGGCTAACTGCCGCCGCATCCGGGTTCGACGCGGACCACGCGGTTGCGGCCTTCTCGTTTGGCCTGATACAACGCCGTATCGCTCAGCCGGTACAGATAATCAAGGGTAGCCGCGCTGCCCGGAATCAGAGTGATGACACCGATGCTGACCGAATAGCGAAGCGGTACCCCCTCTACTGACAGCCCTCCGATCGCCGCATTCAGCCGTCCGATCGTCTCGTCGCTGCTTCCTTCGTCCAGGCCGGGCAGAAGAACGGCGAACTCCTCCCCGCCGTAACGGCCCAGCAGCCCTTCTCCCATCAGCGCCCCGCCGGCTGCGGCTGCGAACTCGCGCAGCACCCGGTCTCCCGCCGCATGGCCATATACATCGTTGACCTGTTTGAAATGGTCGATATCCATCAGAATAAAAGAGATCGTCTCGCGCATTCGGCGGGCACGGTCCAGCGCAGGCTGGGCGAGCTCCAGGAACGAGCGCCGGTTCAGAAGCCCGGTCAGTTCATCGAACATGGCCATCCGCTTCAGTTCATCCAGCGACTGCTCCCGGGAGAGCAGGACAAATGCCGCTGTTCCGAGATTCATCAGCAGGAACATGCCGAGATAATACAGATTGGACACATGGCCCGGCGTAAATACGGTCTGCGAGGGCCCGTTCTGCAGAGCCGACACGCTCCGAGCCGCAAAAATAACGACCATTCCGCCATAGAGCAGACCGATCGCCCGCTGAAGCGGGGATCCCTCCCGGCCCAGTCCGAAACGGACGGCCGGATAAACCACGAACAGCATGGCGGCAAAGGAAGCTGCGGCAATCCGCAAATTCTCCTGATTGTGCACTATATAGACGCCTCCGTACAGAATGACGCTGAAGACCGAGAGTGCAATATAATAGCGCCGGACCGCAGGGCCGAAGCAGCCCTTGATGGACAGCAGCGAGACAATCTCCAGTCCTCCGCCGCCGAGCATGGCGGCGTTGCTGATCGGAATGAACGGCATATCGGGAATCCGTCCCCGGAGAAGCAGCAGGAACCAGCAGAGCGATTGCAGCCACTTGGCCACGACGAACCAGGTTCCGATTCCTTCGGTAGGATAGCGGCGCCGGTAGGAAGTGATCAGCAGCAGCGTAAAAAGATTGCCCAGAACGAGCGTAAGCAGAAGGGTCCGAATATCGACCTCAAAATCCATCATGTATCACCATCGGTTCGTAAGCGTTCGCAAAAGGACGATAGTCCAATATTAACCGATTCCGGGAAAGAAATCTTCCGTTTTTTTGCATTTCAATGTTTCGGCAGCTGCCTTCTGCCTCTTCAGGTGAAGCCAAGACAGACAGGCGCAGCTTCCGGGGAAGCTGCGCCTGTCTGCTCAACGTCTATTTATCGTCTAGTTCCGCCTGCAGCGGCTCGTTCGTCCCGTCTACCGGGAGCCTGCGCGCTGCTTCAGGTGATCGGCCAGCTGATAGCCGACCTTCCAGATGTCGCCCGCTCCCATCGTGAGCACCAGATCGCCGGGAGCGATCCGGTCCTTCAGATCGGCCAGGACGTCCTCCTTGGCAGGCAGATGCCGGGCTCCGGGATTGCTGTTGGCGATAATCAATTCCACCAGCTTGCCCGAGCTGACGCCTTCAATCTGTTTCTCGCCCGCAGGCGAGTAAATATCCGTAATGATGACCTCGTCCGCTTCGCCGAAGGCCCGGCTGAACGCATCCAGCAGGAAGAAGGTGCGCGTATAGCGCTGCGGTTGGAAGACGGCGATGATCCGTTTGCCGGTTGCCTTGGCGGCGCTGATGGTTGCCTGAATCTCCGTCGGGTGATGGGCGTAGTCGTCGATAACGAGAATATCGTCCACTTCCCCCAGCACCTGGAAACGGCGTTTCGCCCCGTTGAACCGGATAATCGCCCCGGCAATGTCGGCGAACGGAATCCCTGCCTTCAGGCAGACAATGACCGTTGCCATGGCATTGTACACATTATGTCTGCCCGGAACGGACAGCCGGATTTCGCCGAGCGCCTCCGCTCCGTGCTTCATCGTGAAGGAGACCTGGCGGTCTCCAAGCTGAATGTCTTCGGCCGTGTAATCGGCCGTCTGCGAATCAATGCCGTAGCTGACCACCGATGCCTTCACCTGCGGCAGCAGGGAAGCCACCGTCGGATCATCCGCGCAGACCACGGCTGTTCCGTCCTCGCGCAGCTGGTTCAGGAATTGCACATAGGCTTTCTTGAGCTGCTCGAAGTCGCCGCCGTAATTCTCCAGATGGTCGGGCTCAATATTGGTCACAATGCCCAGCCACGGATGGTACTGAAGGAAAGAGCCGTCGCTCTCGTCGGCTTCCGCCACCACGAATTCGCCCTGTCCCGCCTTGGCGTTCGTGCCGACGTTCATGATCTCTCCGCCGATAATATAAGTGGGATCCACGCCGCACTCCTCCATGACCAGCGCGATCATGGACGACGTTGTCGTCTTGCCGTGCGCTCCCGCAACCGCAACGCCCTTGCGTTCGTTGAGCAGCCGCGCCAGCATCTGCGAGCGGTGAAGAATCGGGATATTCAGCCGTTCGGCCTCCACCCGTTCCACATTGTCCTTCGGAAGAGCGGTCGAGTACACGACCAGATCGGCGCCCTGCACCTGCTCGGCTTCATGGCCGATATAGACCTTGGCGCCCTTCTGGATCAGCTTCTCCGTCAATTCCTGCGCCGCCACGTCCGATCCCGTAACCGTATAGCCCATCTCCAGCATCACTCTGGCGATGGCGCTCATCCCGTAGCCGCCGATTCCTATAAAATGAACGCGTTCCGTAGTATTCAACAGTCAGTCACCAGCCTTTTTCAGAATCGGGTTGCCGCAAAAGCGCGCCGCGCACATCGGATATCAGATAGAGCGTACCTGTGACGACAGCCAGATCGTCCCCGCCGGTCCGGGACCGCAGGTCCGCCAGCGCTGCCTGCCAGTCCGGCTCCACCACGATGTTCAAGTTCTCCTTGGCATACTTCTCCCGCAGACTCTCCGCGATTGCCCGAAGCTGCTCGGCGTCCATTTTCTTCCGGAAATCCGGTTCGGTCAGGATAAGCGTATCCACTATAGGAAGTATATGCTTGAAGTAGGACTCATGATGCTTGTTAGCCAGCATACCCATCATCAAATTTAGTCGATTGTAACGGTAAAAACGCGGGAGGCTCGCCGCAAGGCTCGCCGCCCCCTCGGGATTGTGGGCGCCGTCGAGCACGACTCGCGGCGTTCCCTCGATCTCTTCCAGCCTTCCGGCCCAGGACGCCTCGCGGAAGCCCGCGAGCACATCCTCGTCCTCCAGCATGAAAGCCAAGTACTGACGCAGCACCTCCAGCGCCATCATCGCGCCAGCTGCGTTGGCGACCTGATGCTCGCCCTTCAGGCCGATGGCCAGCTTCAGCGAACGGAACGGTCCGTTGAAGCTGAACTGCTGCTCCCGGCTGCCTTCCCGGTAGTCCTCCGTCTCATAGGAGAACTGCTCGCCGGCAAGATAGAGCGTCGAACGGCACTCGGCCGCGCGGGCCTTGAGCACGGCGACGGCCTCCGGCTGGTCCACGCAACTGACGGCAGGGACGCCGGGCTTAATAATGCCCGCCTTCTCGCCTGCGATGGCCGTCAGGGTATCGCCCAGCACATCCGTGTGGTCGTAGCCGACGTTGGTAATGATTGAGACAATTGGGGTCACGATGTTGGTAACATCCAGCCTTCCCCCCAGGCCTGTCTCCCATACGACGACGTCGGGATAGCAGACTTCGGCGTAGTAGAGAATCGCCAGAGCCGTCGAGACCTCGAACATGGTCGGAGAACCGAGCTCGGTCAAGGCAATCTCCTCGACCAGCGGCCGCAGCCGCGAAGCCAGCTGCGCAAGCGTCTCTTCGGGAATGTCTTCCCCGTTGAACTGGAAACGGTTCGTGAATTTCGTAATATACGGGGAGGTGTAGGTGCCGACCGCATATCCCGACCGCAGCAGCGCGGAGGTCAGGAACGCGCAGGTCGAACCTTTGCCGTTCGTTCCCGCCACATGAATGAATTTCAGCCGGCGGTGCGGGTGGCCGAGGGCTTCCATCAACCGTTCGATCCGCTCCAGTCCCGGGCGGATGCCGAACGGAATCAGCCCGTTGATCCATTCGACCGCTTCATTGTAAGTAAAGGCAGGGACGGTCAAGCCCGCCCCTTGATCTCTGTGTTCCATAGGTCTCTTATCCTCTCAGCTCGGCGATGCGGGCCAGCACTTTGTCCCGCTTGGCGGCGTAGTCGGCCTGCTTGGCCTTCTCCTCCTCAATCACCTTGGCCGGAGCCTTGGCGACAAAGCCGGGATTGGACAGCTTCTTGTCTACGCGCTCCACTTCCGAGGTCAGCGTCTGCGCTTCCTTCTCGAGACGCTTGATCTCCTGGTCGATGTCGATCAGACCGGCCAGCGGCAGCAGCAGCTCGGCGCCGGTTACGACGCCGGACATCATTTTGTCCGGTACGGCCGGGTTCAGTCCCGCCTCAAAAGAAGACGTATTGGCGAACCGGCTGATGGAGCCGGCGTTGCGCCGGATAATGCCCAGCGTGTCCTCGTCGGCAGCCTTGACGATCAGCTCCACCTTCTTGCTCATCGGCACATTCACTTCGGCCCGGATATTGCGAACGCTGCGGATCATGTCCATCAGCAGGTTCATCTCGGCCACCGCCGCGTCGCTTGCCAGCGTTTCGTCGAATACCGGCCAGGCGGCCAGCGCAATCGTCTCGCCGTCATGCGGCAGATGCTGCCAGATCTCTTCGGAGATGTACGGCATGAACGGATGAATCAGACGGAGCGTCCGGTCCAGCACGTAAGCCAGCACCGATTGGGTCTTGGCCTTGGCCGCCGCATCTTCCCCGTAGAGTGAGAGCTTGGCGAATTCGATGTACCAGTCGCACAGATCGTCCCAGATGAAGTTGTAGAGCAGACGGCCGGTCTCGCCAAAGTCATAGGCGTCTATTAGACGCGAAACATCCCGCGAAGTTTCGTTCAGCCGGTGAAGGATCCAGCGGTCCGCCGTTCCAAGCTCGCCGGAAATGTCGATCCGGTCATACGTTACGCCCTCCAGATTCATCAGCGCGAAGCGCGAAGCGTTCCAGATCTTGTTGGCAAAATTCCGCGCCTGCTCGACTTTCTCCCAGCGGAAGCGCAGATCCTGTCCCGGCGTGCTGCCCGTCGAGATCATGAAGCGCATCGCATCGGCTCCGTATTTCTCGATGACTTCAAGCGGATCGACGCCGTTGCCGAGCGATTTGGACATTTTGCGTCCTTCCGCGTCGCGGACAAGACCGTGAATCAGCACATCGCGGAACGGCTTCTCGCCGGTGAACTCCAGCGCCGTGAAGATCATCCGGGCCACCCAGAAGTAGATGATGTCATATCCGGTAACCAGGACATCGGTCGGATAATAGCGCTTGAAGTCGGCGGCTTCCTCGTCCGGCCAGCCCAGCGTCGAGAACGGCCACAGGGCGGAGCTGAACCAGGTGTCGAGCACATCCTCATCCTGGCGGAGGTCGGTCAGGCCGCTCTTCGCTCTGGCCTCTTCCTCCGTGCGGGCGACGACCATCTCGCCGGTCGATTCGGAGTACCAGGCCGGAATGCGGTGCCCCCACCAGAGCTGGCGGGAGATGCACCAGTCGCGGACATTCTCGATCCAGTGCAGGTAGATCTTCTCAAAACGGTCCGGCACAAAGTTCACGCCGCTGCCGTCTTTCTGGCTCCGGATGGCGGCCTCGGCCAGCGGCTCCATGGCCACGAACCACTGCGTCGAGAGATACGGCTCGACAACGGCGCCGGAGCGCTCGCTGTGTCCGACCTGGTGCACATGGTCCTCGATATTTACGAGAACGCCCTGCTCCTTGAGATCGGCCACGATGCGCTTGCGGCAGTCCGCGCGGTCGAGCCCTTGGTACGGTCCGGCTTCCGCATTCATCGTACCGGTCTCGTCCATGACGACGATCTGCGGGAGATGATGGCGCTGGCCGACTTCAAAGTCGTTCGGGTCGTGGGCCGGCGTAATCTTCACCGCGCCGCTGCCAAAGTCCTTCTCGACGTACTCGTCGGCGATCACCGGAATTTCGCGGCCGATTACCGGCAGCTTCAGCATTTTGCCGACCATGTTCTTATAGCGCTCGTCTTCCGGATGAACCGCCACCGCCGTATCGCCGAGCATCGTCTCGGGGCGGGTCGTCGCTACCGTAATGGAGCCGCTGCCGTCCGCCAGCGGATAGCGCAGATGATACAGATGGCCGTTCACTTCCTTGTACTCCACCTCAATGTCCGACAGTGCCGTCCGGGCGGCCGGGTCCCAGTTGATAATCCGTTTGCCGCGGTAGATCAGGCCCTTCTCGAACAAGCGGACGAAGACTTCCCGAACCGCCTGCGACAGACCTTCATCCAGCGTGAATCGCTCTCTGGAGTAATCCAGCGACAGGCCCATCTTCGCCCACTGTTCGCGGATCGTGCCGGCGTACTGCTCCTTCCAGGACCATACCTGTTCCAGGAATTTCTCGCGGCCCAGATCATAGCGGCTGACGCCCTGCTCGCGCAGCTTCTGCTCCACCTTCGTCTGGGTGGCAATCCCCGCATGATCGGCGCCGGGCAGCCAGAGCGCATCATAACCCTGCATCCGCTTCGTGCGGATCAGAATATCCTGGAGCGTAAAGTCGAGCGCATGGCCGATATGCAGCATGCCCGTTACGTTAGGGGGCGGGATAACAATGGTGAACGGCTTCGCTTCGGGGATGCGTCCCGCGCGGAAATAGCCGCCCTCCTGCCAGTACGTGTACCATTTCTGCTCGGCTGCCTTCGGATCGTAAGTCGTCGGCATGTCGAGCGTTGCCGGTTGATTCTCTGCCATTTGTGTTGACCTCCATTGCATTATGAATGTGACGGGGGAGAGCCTGCAAGAACCGGATCTGTCCCGAAGCATACAAAAAGGCCTTTCGTCCTCAAAGGACGAAAGGCCATTCTTTCGCGGTACCACCTTTGTTTCGCGCGCGGCGGAAGTTCTTCCGGCCGTCATCCGTCCCGGCTGACCAGTCAGCTGCGGGCGGGGCGCGACACTCAACCAGGATAACGGCCTGCATCCGGCTCGACCTACCCGGGAACCTCTTCGCTCCCGTCTCAATCGAACGACTCCGGGGCGACTTCGCCGGCCTGACTTCCTGCGGAACTTCCAGCGCCTGCCGTTCCGCTCTCTGTAGGGTCTGCCGTCTACTCTTCCCGTTCCCAGTCTTTCACGTACTGCCTTGGATTGTAAGATATGCTTATTCCCATAATACCGTCTGCGCTTGGGCTAGTCAACCGGAGGAGTCTCGGCCGCCCGAAGCTTCTCGTACAGACGGCGGGTCTGCGCCGGGTCCTTCTCGTTGAACACGACCCGCTGCTGCTTGTAGCCATCCGCCAGCCGGATCATCAGATAGGGCGGCGTTTCCTTATAGACGTACAGCCGGGTTGGGCCGTATCCCTTCAGACGGAATATTCCGCGCGCATACTGCGAGGTCGCGGAACCGTTCGTCTTCGTACCGCCCGGCAGCTTGTCGACCAGGGCGACTTCCCGGATGTCCGAGGCCGGAAAATCGAAGTTGTACATCGTGCTTCGGATCTCGACCGTACCGGACGCAGTCAGGTTCAGACGCGGCTCGCTGAAGTCCTCCCAGACTACGAGAGCGCTGACGCCGGCCAGCACCAGGGCGCCCAGCAGGATGGCAATGCGGGTGCTCACCCGCCCGGCCCGGGTCGCCATATTGAAGGTGGTGCCGATGCCCGTCCGCTTCGCAACCATGACGCTCCGGTCATCCGGATTGTAATACGTCATGCCGTTGATCCATAGAGCATCGTCGTCCGTGGCGAGCGGGGCGTCGTCCATCTCCAGTCCATCCCGCTTCTCCCGGCCCATATACCGGGCGACCCCGCAGATAAATCCCAGCGGAACGAGCGTCTGAAGAACCGCGAAGACGGTCCACCACACGGCAAGAGCCGGTTCTTCCCTCGGCGCAAGCAGGGTCAGAGCTGCAGCCAGGCCGCTGTCCAGCAGGGAGAGCGCCAGCCACAGCGCGGAATAGGCGCGCCGGACCGAAATGTTCAGCGCTTCATTCCATTCCCTGTTGCGGCTGTACACCTTCGCCTTCATGCGCCGGAAAGCCAGCGCGAGAACGAAATACAGAAGCGAAGTGCCCATCGCCGTACAAGCGACGGCCGGCAGCGCGGAATCGGAATCGCCCAGCCCCGACCGGACCGCAGCCAGCGCCAGCCCAAGCGGTATGGCGTGCAGCCAGGGAGATAGCGATCCCCGGTTCTTCATCAGCGCGAGCTTCGTATCGGCATAGACCACCCGGGCCTCCCCGAGCGTCCAGCCCCGTCTGCGCTTGAGCTCCGCGCTGCTCCGGTGCGCGGACAAGTACAGCCTGTAGCGCATCAGGCACATCACGGAAGTCCAGGCCAGCATTCCCAGAAAGGCAGCCGACGCATAATCCGCAAGCGGCGTGAAGGACAGGACGGCCAGCAGCGCCAGCAGCAGTGTCAGCCCGGTCACGTTCAACCGCCGGTTCCTCCCGCCATAGAGCCGGCGAATCTCGTCCAGCTCGGGGTCTCCGGTATTGCCCGAGGGAATTCCGGTCCCGAGAATGACGGCACCGCCCGGAACCTTCTCGGTCTTGCCGTAAGAAGCGGCGGCGGCCAGATATACGATCAGTCCGGCTCCGCCGAGAATAAGTGCAAATAACATCGGTTCCCTCCTACTCGTCTGCCCGGCCCGCGGGCTTCATGGCGGCGAAGATTCCGGTGCAGACGTCCATAAATTCCTGACGGCCGATTCCGTGCAGCCGCGCTTCGCTGATGACAAGCTGTAGAGCGCGCTGCAGTTTCTCCCGTTCCTCCGGTCCGCCGGACGAAGCGGCCGCCACGCTGGCTCCGTGCCGCCGGTCCACGCGCAGGAAGCCTTCCGCCTTCAGCATGGCGTAAGCCTTGTTGACCGTCATCGCATTGATGCCGAGTTCACCGGCCAGCTGCCGGATCGCCGGCAGCTTCTCGCCCGGCTCCAGTTCCCCGGTGCCGATGGCAATGACGACCGCGTTGCGGAGCTGCTGGTAAATGGGCACCTCGCTTTTGAAATCCAGCCTGATAATCATGATACGCGAGCCTCCTTTGGCCATGTTCGCCGCATTAAGTATTATTAATAATAATACATATACTACAGATATGCAAACTCAACAAAAAATCAGGCGGCCGCTTATACGCGTACCCGCCTGATCTTCCGCCCGCTCTTCTTTTGTTCAGGGAATATACAGGATTTGTCCTTCTTCCACCGCTCCGGACGCCAGGCGGTTGTAGAGCGTTAGCTCTCTCGCGCTGATCCGGTATTTCTCGGCGATGCTGTCCAACGTCTCTTCCCGCTGAACAATGCACAGGCGGACCCTGCGAAAAGGCTCCGTCCCCTCCAGACTCCGAATGAACCGGCTCTTCCATTCCGGCTCGCCGGATGCCGCGCCCGCCGCCGCACCCTGCTCCTCTTTCTCTTCCGGGTCCGGGTTTCCGGTCCGCTCGCCGAGGTTGCGGCTGGACGAGAGCAGGGAGGAGAAGGTAACCGCAGCGCCTCCGTCGCCGGACGCTTCCTTCTTGCTTCCGAGCGCCACCTTCAGGTCGGGCTTCTCTTCCGGGGGGAATGCGGCGGCGTCTTCCGCCGCTTCGGGGTCCAGCGGAGCCGCAGCTTCAAGCGGCGTCGCCCAAGGAGCGGAAGAGGCGGCGTCCGCCCATTCCGCGGCGGCCGGCTCCTCCGCTTCAGGCTCCCGTACGCCGGCTGCTTCTTCGCCGTCCGCCAGCGTAGCCGCCGGCGCAGCCGCCTCCCGCGGCGCCGCCTGGCTAAGCGCCGCCCAACCTTCTTCCGGAGCGGCTTCGACCGGCTCCGATTCGCATTTTTCACGGAAGGTTACGCTCTCGTCCTTCTTATCCAGGCCGAGCGCGGCCACCGTCAGCTCCGGTTCGTTCTGAAGCCCCGGGTAGAAGCCGGTCTCCGGTTCGTACGCCTGCGGTTCTTCCGAGTCGCGCTCCGGCTCGCTCTCCTCGCTCAGCCCTTCGCCATACGTCCACAGCGAGTTCTCGTACAGCGACTCTTCCTCTGCCGGCGATGCAGGCTCTGCCCGCTGGTCGGACGCTGACCCGGAAGGCGCATAGGCGACCGTGTATTCTTCCTTCTGCCAGGCCGGCATTCCCGCCGGCTCTCCGACGCCGCGCAGCGACAGGACTCCCGTCAGGTTGACGGTGCGCATTGACAGCAGGTCGATATCGAAATTGTCGATCTCCACACCGACCTCTTCGATCGAGCCGACCCGGGTCAGCGGCACGGTAATTTCCACCGGGATGAAATGCTCCAGACGCTGGGTTCGGTCATCTTCGCTTCGGTACAGACCCGTCAGCACAAGGCGGCCGTAGAGCTCGGCCTGACTGCCTTTGGGTACCACCCGGATATCCGGCACCAGCTCCACTTCCTCCAGCTCGGCGATTCCCGGCAGGTCTTGTGGCAGCTGAACACGTTCATAAATATCAAACCGCAAGCCGTTCGACTGGTCAAACACGGGAAATATCCTCCTTCTTGGCCCTGTCTCGTCCCGAACCTGTCCGGGGGCCGGGCCCATAATCACGCTCTTCCCATGTATATGCCCCGATCGGCGTCCCATTCCTGCCGGGCAGGGCGAATCTCGGGTTTCATTTTTAAAACCGGCGGCATTTGAGGTACAATAGAGATAAATACGAGTAACGGGGGTACCAAGGAATGGCAAGCAAAGAAGATCAGATCATCCTGACACCGGAAGGCTACGCCCAGCTGGAAGAAGAATTGAAGCAGTTGAAGGGAGCGGGCCGCAAAGAATTGTCCCAGCGGCTGAAGCTGGCGATCAGCTACGGCGACCTGAAGGAGAACAGCGAATATCATTCCGCCAAGGACGATCAGGCGTTCATGGAGACCCGCATCAAGACGCTTGAGAATATGCTCAAGAACGCCCGTGTGGTCAGCGCCGACAGTCTGGATGTCTCTGCTGTAAGCGTCGGTTCCACGGTCGTTCTGAACGATGTGGAATTCAACGAACGGATCGAATACCGGATTGTCAGCCCGGCGGAAGCCGATGTCTCCAACAACAAACTGTCCTATGAGAGTCCGCTCGGCAAGGAGCTGATGGGCAAGAAGGCGGGAGATGCGATCCGCGTCGAAGCGCCGGTTGGCGTGATTACGTACGAGCTGCTGGAAATCAAGCTGAGCTGACTTTATCTCCGGAACTGCATTCATCTCCAAAACTAAAAGCCCGAAAGTCGCCGGCTTCTGCCGTGCGACTCTCGGGCTTTGTGCTGCTCTTGTTCCTTGTGGCGGGCTTCCTAGCGCCCTGCAGGCGGTCCGCCCGCTTCCAGGTCGCGCCGCAGGCGCTCCAGATCCTCCGGCCACGGGCAGACAACCTCTGTCTTCTCCCGCGTCCACGGATGGGGAAAGACCAGCGATTCGCCGTGAAGCGCCTGCCGCTTCACGGCGGCGCCGGCGCGGGGCCGTCCAGGAACCGGGCCGCCTCCGTACAGCAAGTCTCCGATCAGCGGGAAGCCCAGATGGCTGAAGTGCACGCGGATCTGGTGCGTCCGTCCCGTCTCCAACTCCAGACGAACCAGACTGGCGCCCCGGTACTTCTCCAGGCCGGTGATCCGGGTTACCGCGTTCTGGCCCGAAGGAGATACCCGGCGGCGGCCCGAATGGTGGCGGTCGCGGCCGATCGGCTCGTCGATGACCTGGAGGGTATCCGGCACTTCGCCGTATACCAGCGCGGCATAGCGCCGGGAGATCATCTTCGCGGCCATCGCCTCATCCAGCACAAGCTGGGCCAGCTCATTCTTGGCGTACAGCACCGGTCCGGACGTATCCTTATCCAGCCGGTGGATGTGGCGGACGGCGCAGGCCTGTCCGGTCATGGCATAATGTCCCGCTACCGCTCCGTCCAGCGTCGGCTCCTCCCGTCCGCTTCCGTCGGGATGGACATTCATCCCCGCGGGCTTGAGCGCGACCAGACAGAAGTCGTCCTCATAGAGGACGTCCAGTCCGCACCAGTCGGGGGCCAGGCCCGGCTCCCGGGGCGGAAAAAAAGCGACGCGCAGCCGGTCGCCCCGCCACTGCACGCCGCCTTCGCGAAGCAGGCGGGCCAGCAGCTTCTCCGGGACCTTGGCGGCGTTCCGCAGCCAGTCTTCGGCCGCCAGGGCCGGCTCGGACGCACCTGCGACCGGCTTGCCGGGCATGGCCTCCAGCCACTCGCCGCGCCGGGTCCAGCTTGCCGGCACCGCCCCGCTCACAGCGATTTCAGCGCGGCCCGGTGCGCTTCCAGCGTGTCGTCGATGTCCTGCTCGGTATGGGCGGCGGACAGGAACATGCCTTCGAACTGGGAAGGCGGCACATTGATTCCGCGGTTCAGCATTTCGCCGAAATAGGCCCGGAAGCGCGCCTGATCGCTGCTCTTCGCGGAGTCATAGTCGGTAACCGGTCCTTCCGTGAAGAACGGGCAGACCATGGAGCCGACGCGGTTGACGGTCAGCGGAATGCCGGTCTCCCGGGCATTGGCTGCAAGCCCCTCTTCCAGACGGGCCCCCAGAACCTCCAGCCGGTCATAGACTTCCGGCGTCAGCAGCTTGAGGGTCGTATATCCGGCCGCCATCGCCAGCGGATTGCCGCTCAGCGTCCCGGCCTGGTAGATCGGACCGCTCGGCGCGATTCTCTCCATAATGTCCCGCCGTCCGCCGTAGGCGCCGACGGGAAGGCCGCCGCCGATGACCTTGCCGAAGCAGGTCAGGTCCGGCGTAATGCCGAATCTTCCCTGTGCGCAGCCGTATCCGACCCGGAAGCCGGTCATGACCTCGTCGAAGATCAGCAGGGCGCCCGCTCCGGCCGTCAGCTCGCGCAGGCCTTCCAGGAAGCCCGGCCGGGGCGGCACGACTCCCATATTGCCCGCCACCGGCTCCACGATGACGGCGGCGATGTCGTCGCCGAACCGCTCAAAGGCCGCCCGCACCGATTCCAGGTCATTATACGGGACGGCAATGGTATTGGCGGCGATTCCTTCCGGCACTCCCGGACTGTCCGGCAGGCCGAGCGTAGCTACGCCCGAGCCGGCTTTGATGAGCAGGCTGTCGCCGTGCCCATGGTAGGAGCCTTCAAATTTCAGGATTTTGTTGCGGCCGGTATATCCGCGCGCCAGCCGGATGGCGCTCATGGTCGCTTCCGTTCCGGAATTGACCATTCGCACGATATCGACCGAAGCGACCCGTTCTGCAACCGTCTTTGCCATTTCCGTCTCCAGCAGCGTCGGAGCGCCGAAGCTCGTTCCCTTGGCGGCCGTCCGCTGCAGTGCATCCACCACCTCGGGGTGGGCGTGTCCCATAATCAGCGGGCCCCAGGACAGCACGTAGTCGATGAACTCGTTCCCGTCGATGTCGCAGATCCGCGATCCGCTTCCCCGGTCCACATAGACCGGTGTCAGGCCGACCGATTTGAACGCCCGAACCGGGCTGTTCACCCCGCCGGGGATATACTGCTTCGCTTCTTCAAAAGCGGCCCGGGAAGCTTCTTCCCGGCGCACTGTTCGTTCCTTGGCCATAAGTCGCCACTCCTTTATGTTGTAAGTTCCTCCGCTCCCCGGCAGGGAGCGTCCCCTACTCGCGCAGCCAGCGAACCGCGTCTTTGGCGTGATAGGTAATAATCATGTCGGCGCCGGCGCGCTTCATGCCTGTCAGCGTCTCCAGCACAATTACTTTCTCGTTGATCCAGCCGGCCTGAGCAGCCGCCTTGACCATTGAATACTCGCCGCTCACATTGTAGGCGACCAGGGGCAGGTCGAACTGGTCACGGATGACCCGGACCACATCCAGGTAAGCAAGGGCAGGCTTCACCATCAGCATGTCCGCGCCCTCCAGAACATCGGTCTCCGCTTCGCGGATCGCCTCCCGCAGATTCGCGGGGTCCATCTGGTACGTCTTGCGGTCGCCGAACTGCGGCGCTGAATCGGCGGCCTCGCGGAACGGTCCGTAATAGGCGGACGCATACTTGACCGAGTAGGACATGATCGGCACGTGCTCATAGCCGGCCTCGTCAAGGCCGGAACGGATCGCCTGCACGAAGCCGTCCATCATGTTCGAAGGCGCGATGATATCGGCGCCCGCCTTGGCCTGGGAGACCGCAGTCCGCGCCAGAAGAGCGAGCGAAGCGTCATTCATGACGTCGCCCGTTACCGTTCCGTCGGCAGCGGTATGGGTATGAACCATGCCGCAGTGGCCGTGGTCCGTGAATTCGCACAGGCAGGTGTCGGCGATGACAATCAGTTCGGGGTACCAGCTCTTGATCAGCCGGGTCGCTTCCTGTACGATTCCTTCGTCGGCGTAGGCCGACGAGCCTACGGCATCCTTCGTCTCGGGAACGCCGAACAGCAGGACGGCAGGTATTCCGAGGGAAGCAATTTCATCGACTTCTTCCTTCAGCGTATCGAGCGAGAAATGGAACACGCCGGGCATGGAGCTGATCTCATTCTTCACGCCGGTGCCAAAAGTGACAAAGATCGGCTGGATCAAATCCAGCGGATTCAATACGGTCTCGCGGACCATGCCGCGGATTCCGGCCGAGCCGCGCAGGCGGCGATGCCGTACTATCGGAAAACTCATCTCAGGTTCCTCCTAATCGTTATGCACTCTCTATACTGTCCCAATTCCGCGCAAAACACAAGAAACCCGCCGCAGGGCAAGCCAGCTGCGGATTCGGGTTCTTGAGGCGGATTCAGGCGCTCTGCAGGTCCAGGTGCTTACGGCCTCCGGTGCTTGCAGACTCTGGTGCCTGCAAGTTTCAGATCGTTGCAGGTTCAGGTGCTTGCAGGCTCTGGTGCTTGCAGACTCTGGTACCTGCAAGTTTCAAGATTGTTGCAGGTTCAGGTGCTTGCGGCTTGCCGCAGCCCCTGCGGTCTGCCCTTACTGGTTCAACAGCTTCATCGAAGCCTGGGGATAGCGTTCGCCAGAGGCAAAGCCCTGAGGCGCCGCCTCCTCAATCCGGAGCAGCTCTTCGGGAGTGAGAAGCACATCGAGGGCTTCCAGATTCTCCTCCAGATAGCGGCGGCGCTTCGTTCCGGGAATCGGCACGACATCCTCGCCGCGCGACAGCAGCCAGGCCAGCGCCAGCTGGGAAGACGAGCAGCCCTTCTCGCGTGCAATCTCGTGGATGCGCTCGACCAGTTCGAGATTCTTGATGAAATTCTCGCCCTGGAAGCGGGGCGACATCCGCCGGTAGTCATCCGGCTCCAGATCCTCGAACGACTTGATCTGCCCGGTCAGGAAACCGCGGCCCAGCGGGCTGTAAGCAACGAAACTCACCCCATGCTCACGGCAAAAAGGCAGAATCCGGTCTTCGACATCCCGGCTCCAGAGTGAATATTCCGTCTGCAGCGCCGCAATCGGATGGACGCCGAGCGCACGTCCGATGGTATCGGCCGACGCCTCCGACAGACCGAGGCAGCGGACCTTGCCCGCCCGGACCAGATCGGCCATCGCTCCGACCGTCTCTTCAATCGGCGTATCCGGGTCCACCCGGTGCTGGTAATAGAGGTCGATGTAATCCACGCCGAGACGGCGCAGACTGTCGTCGCAAGCCTTCTTCACATATTCCGGACGCCCGCACACGCCCAGGGGAGTGCCGTCTTCCGCCCTCACATTGCCGAATTTTGTGGCCAGCACGACGTCGCCCCGCCGTCCTCTGATGGCTCGGCCGACCAGCTCCTCATTCCGGCCTACGCCGTACATGTCCGCCGTATCGAGAAAGTTCAATCCCCGGTCCAGCGCCAGATGGATGGTCCGAATCGATTCTTCGTCATTCCGGCTTCCGTAGAAATCCGACATGCCCATGCAGCCGAGCCCCAGGGCGGATACCTCCAGCCCGGATGCGCCCAATTTCCGCTTCTTCATCCTTCAACCCTCCGTTTCGGAAAAGTCTCTGCCGTTACCAAGCTGTCCACTCCCTCTTATTCTACTCCAGACCGGTCTCCGGCAAAAGCCGGGCGGCCGGCCGGACGTCTACGCTGTCCCGGTCAGAAGAAAGAGAGCTGCTCCGGCGGATAAGCCGGTTCGCCGCAGGCTTCTCCGGGAGCCGGGGAGCCCGGCCGGATACCGGAAGGCGCTTCCTCTTCGTCCGCCGGCTTGTAGAGCGGCTCAGACGGCGTGTACTTCCGGCTCAGCTCATCGGTCAGGCGGCGCAGCTTCTCCCGGTATTCATCGGAAGCGTAGGCGCCGCCCGCATACAGCTCCCGGTACCCGTCCAGCCGGTCCGGATAGTGTTCAGCCAGCGACCGGAAATACCCGCGCTTGACCTCCGGAGACAGCCGCAGCGCCGAGGTCATGAAAGACCCGGCCCCCCGCTCCGCGGCGGCTGCGAACAGCTCCTCCAGATCCTTCGGACCGTCGGTCAGCAAGGGAAGGATCGGCGCGATGAACACGCTTGTGCGAATACCCGCTTCGCTGAGCGCCTTCAGCGTCTCCAGGCGCTTGGCCGGGAGAGGCGCTTCCGGCTCCAGCCTCCGCGTCAGCTTCGCATCCAAGGTGTTCATACTGATGTTGACGGAGACCCCGTCCATCCGGCGCAGCAGGTCGAGATCGCGCAGAATCAGCGGCGAGCGCGTCGTGACCGAAACGCCAACGCCGTAGCGGGCCAGCACCTCCAGACAGCGGCGGGTCAGCTTCATTCGGCCCTCAACCGGCTGGTACGGGTCCGTTACGGTTCCAATCATGACCTGGCCGAGCCGCCGCCGCATCTCGCCGAGATCGTAGCGATGACGCACCGCGAGCTTGGCAAGCTGTGCCTCCAGCGCCTCGGGAGCGTTCGTTTTCAGCAGGATGTGATTCTGAAATTCATCGTCCGCGCCGAGATTCATAAAATGCTGAAATCCCCGGGCAAAGCAGAAGCTGCACCCGTGCGCGCAGCCGCGGTACGGATTGATGGACCAGCCAAACGGCATTCGCTCTTCCTTCACCGGAGTCATGCCGGTCTTGACGTTCATGTGTTCATATATTCTCGGCATATCCGCCCTCCCAGACAAGAACATTTGTTCTTGTATTGTAGCATGTTCCGGTTCCGGTTCACAAGCGGATCGGTTTCCGAGAGAATGTGACGACGCCGGCTGTCTGCAGAAGCGGCAAAGGGATTTTTGCAGTCCAGCCGCAAAAATCCCTTTGCCTTATCCGGTATTCCTTTAAGCATTCACGGCTTCCGCGTCTCGGCATTCCAGCGGCACAGCTCCTCCACAAGCGAGACAATCGTCGCTTCCTTCGCGAGCAGCTTCGGCGAGAGCCCCGCCTCCTCGGCGGTTGCGGCCGTCACCGGACCGATGCAGGCGACCGCTGCGCCGTCCAGCGCGCGCGCCGGTTCCTCGAACCCCATGCCGCGCAGCGCCTCCAGCAGATTGCGCACCGTCGAAGAACTGGTGAAGGTCACGGCATGAATGCCCCCCTCCTGCAGCAGCTTCCTTAGCTCCTCGTCGTCTTCCGCAACCGGAACGGTCTCATAGGTCTGCGCCTCCGTAACGGAGAGTCCGAGCTCGGCCAGCTTCTCGGGCAGCCAGTTCCGGGCCAGATCGCCGCGCGGGAGCAGAACCTTCTGTCCCGGCACGAGGTCCGGGCCGAATGTCTCCAGGAGCCCTTCGGCCTGAAAACGCCCGGGAAGCTCCTCGGCCAGCAGGCCGCGCTCCGCCAGCGCCGCCGCCGTTGCCGGGCCGACCGCCGCGATGCGGGCGCGGGCAAGCCCGCGCACATCCACCCGCAGCTCGGCCAGATGGCGGAAGAAGAACTCTACGCCGTTCACACTTGTGAAGAAGACCCAGTCATAGGTATGAAGCGCGGACAGCGCCTCGCGGAGAGCGGCAATCCGCTCTTCGCTGCGCGGCGGCACCGTCTCGATGACCGGAAATTCGTAAGGCTCCCCGCCAAGCTCTTCAATCCGCTCCACCAGTTCGCTCGCCTGGGACCGAGAACGGGTCACCAGAATACGTCTGCCGAAGAGCGGCAGCGCTTCCGCCCATTGCAGCTTCTCGCGCTGGCCGACCACTTCACCGACCACAATCACGGCCGGCGACTGGAAGTTCAACGCCGTCACCTTGGCCTCAATATCTGCCAGCGTGCCTACAAGCGTCTCCTGCTCAGCGCGGGTGCCCCAGCGCACAAGCGCCACCGGCGTCTCCGGCGGGCGGCCGTGCTTGATCAGATTGGAACTGATGTAGCCGATCTTGGCCACCCCCATCATGAAGATCAGCGTTCCCGTCGCCTGCGTCAGCTTATCCCAATGGATGGCCTGGTCCAGCTTGTCCGGGCTTTCGTGGCCGGTGATAATCGACAGGGACGACGCATAATCCCGGTGCGTCACCGGGATGCCGGCATAGGCCGGCACCGCGATCGCCGAAGTAACGCCCGGCACGATTTCGTAAGGCACCCCGTGCTGCCGGAGCAGCTCGGCTTCTTCGCCCACCCGGCCGAAGATGGTCGGGTCCCCGCCTTTCAGCCGGGTCACCGTCTTGCCCTGAAGCGCCAGCTCCACGAGCAGGCGGTTGATCTCCTCCTGCTTCATCGTGTGCCGGTTGGTCGTTTTGCCGACATAGATTTTCTCTCCGCCGGGCTTCATCCATTTCAGCAGTCTGGGGCTGGCCAGACGGTCATAGACCAGCACGTCGCTCTTCCGAATGCACTCCAGCCCTTTCAACGTAATCAGCCGGGCATCCCCGGGCCCCGCTCCCACCAGATAGACTCGTCCCGTCATCTTCTCTCATCCCCTTGCTTCTGCCAGAATCGCTTCCGCTCCCTGCGCTCTAAGCGCCGCCGCCACCTCTAGTCCCAGCCGTATCGGATCATCCCCGATGCGGCTTTCTCTCAGAATGGTTCCTCCGTCGGGCGTGCCAACCATCCCGGTCAGCGTCATGCTTCCGCCCGCCGCACCCGTCTTCTCCAGCACCGCATGCGCGCCGATCGGCACCTGACAGCCGCCGTTCAACGCGCCCAGGAAAGCGCGCTCCGCTTCTACCGTGACCGCCGTTGCCGGATCGTTATAGAGCGCAAGCAGCTTCCGCAGCTCGGCGTCGTCTTCCCGGCACTCGATGCCGAGCGAACCCTGGCCGACGGCCGGGATGCAGAGCGACAGAGCCAAATATTCCGTCACCCGGTCGAGCCACCCCATCCGGTGCAGACCGGCAGCGGCCAGCAGGATGGCGTCGTATTCTCCGCTGGCCAGCTTGCCCAGCCGGGAGTCGATATTGCCCCGGACCGGCTCGATCCGCAGATCCGGCCGCAGCGAGGCAAGCTGGCTCGACCGGCGCAGACTGCTGGTGCCAACCCGCGATCCGGAAGGAAGCTGCGCAAGCGTCAGCCCCTCCCGGGAGATCAGACAATCCCGGGGATCGACGCGCTCGGGCACCGCCCCGTTCATCAGCCCCTCCGGCAGCTCGGACGGCATATCCTTCATGCTGTGGACCGCCATATCAATTCTGCGGTCCAGCATCGCCTGTTCAATCTCTTTGACGAACAAGCCCTTGCCTCCCACCTTGGACAGCGTTACATCCAGAATGCGGTCGCCCTTGGTTATGATCTTGTGAACTTCAAAAGCCACTTCCATTCCGTGCTCGGCGGCCAGCCGTTCCAGATCGGCAATGACCTGGCCCGTCTGCGTCAGCGCGAGCGCGCTTTGTCTGCTGCCTACCACAATCTTGCGCATGCTATTCCTCCCGATTCTCGGTCATCCAGGCCTCAATCTGCTCCGGACTCCACTCTTCTGCCATCCAGTCTCTTCCTTGTAACGCTTCAAATTCTTCCGGCGAAGCCAGCTTTCGCAGCAGCTTCCGCCGGATTTCCGGCCGGGGCTCACGGCGCTTGATCTCGCTTCGCATCCGGTGCAGCCAGTCGAGGTAGGGCTCGTAGCCCTCGCCCAGAAAGTCCTCCAGCGCGGCGGCGATGCCCGCCGCGGCTCCCGGCCCGGCTCCCGAAGTGGACACCGCGACCGTCAGACGGCCGCGCCGCACCACCGCCGGGCTGATGAAATCGCCCGCTTCCGGATCGTCCGCGGCGCTGACCGGTATGCCCGCGGCCTTCGCCTCGCGGACTGCCGCGGCGTTGACCTCCCGGTCGCCGGTCGCCGCGAACACCAGCCAGGCGCCCGCCGTGTCTCCCGGCGCGAACGCGCGCCGTCTCCAATCGACGGCGCCCGCGGCGGCAAGCTCTTCCAGCCCCGGCGCAAGCGCGGGGCTTACCACCGTCACCAGAGCCTGCGCTTCCAGCAGGCTCCTGATTTTGCGGACAGCGACCGCTCCGCCTCCCACGACCAGACAGCGCCGGCCCCGGCAGTCCAACATAATCGGCAAATAGACCGCCATGCGTTCACTCCCCGCCCCACTGGTGAAAATTCGACCAGGAATTCAGCAGAAAATTCAAAATGATAAAGCCGTAGCCGGCCGCCGCCCAGCGGGCCATCGCCACCCCGCCGATCCGGCCTCTGCGCTTCACCGGCAGGTACGCCGCAAAAACGCCGAAGCCGATCAGCGTCGTCCACACCTTGAGATCGCGCAGCAGCGGCAGACGCCCCTCCGATACGATCGAGAACCCCGCGGCCAGCAGGGACACCGCCAGCAGCGGCGTTCCGGCCAGCACCGAGCCGTACGTATAACGGTCCAGCAGTTCGAGGCTCGGCAGCCGGCGGACGCGGTCGTCCCAGCGTTTCTTCTTGAGCCGGGCATGCAGGAAGAGGTACATGAGAGCAAAGACTGCTCCCAGCGTCAGCGCCGCGAAGCTCAGATTGGCCAATATAATATGTACCGCCAGCCAGCCGTGAACGGCGCTCCAGCTCTGCAGCGTATGATCTTCGGCCGTCAGCCATACCCGGTTGAGCAGAAAAGCGCTGTAGCCCGCCACGCTCAGCAGCAGCACCGTGAATTCCGAGCGCCGTCTCCAGGCAAGCGCCAGCGATACGAGCACAATCACCGTGGAGAAGCCGAACAGGAAGTCATAAGGCGTGTAGATCGGCAATCCCCCGTTCTCCTTCCAGCGATAGCCGAGGCCGGTCAGTTGAAACACCGCTGTGACAACAAGAAGCCCTGCGCCCGCCCGTTGTAAGCCCGGGCTTCTTCTCAAGCAGTCCGTGAATACAAACAGCAGGCCCAGGGCATACACCGTAAGCGCGGTATCATACACTTCATTCAATGTCACTGGCCATCCCACCGCCCTACAGGCCGGCAGGCGCCAGAGTAACGGGCAGCGCCGCAGCGCCTGAACCCGTTCCTTGGGCGCGGAGCGCAGCGGCCCTGTCGCTCTCTTCCGAAGCCTCGGAACCGTCCTGCTCTCCAAGCGCAAAGATTCGGGTAAAATAATCAATCGCTTCATTGCCGTGCTTGCCGCCCGACATTTCCTTGATGGCATTGATCGGCTCATGCATCATCTGGTTGACAATGCTCTTGGTCAGCCGCCGGATCACCTTGCGCTGATGCTCGTCCAGTTCAGGCAGCTTGTTGAACAGGCTGTTCATCGTCTCCTCATGGATATGGTTGCCCTTATCCTGAAGCGCGCGGATCACCGGCTGTACGCCGAGCGTCTTCAGCCAATGCCGGAAGTCGGCGGCCTCTTCGGCGATCATGCGCTCGATCTTCACCGCTTCGGTCCGCCGCATCTCGAGATTGCTCTCGACAATGCCTTCGAGATCGTCGATATCATACAGGAAGACGCCGGGCACTTCACCCGCTGCCGGATCAATATCGCGGGGAACCGCAATATCGATCATGAACAGCGGCCGTGCCGGACGGCCCTTCATGATGTCCGCAATCCGGTCCGCATGAAGCACATACCCTTCCGCTCCTGTGGAGCTGATGACAATATCGGCTTCGCGCAGGTACTCGAATCCCTGCTCCATCGTGCAGGGCCGGCCGTTGAACTTCTCGGCCAGTTCCGCCGCCCGGGCAAGCGTCCGGTTGGCGACGACCACTTCGGCGGCGCCTCCCGCGTAGAGATGCTTGATCGTAAGTTCGCTCATTTTGCCCGCTCCAAGGATGAGAGCTTTCTTGCCGGAGAAGGAACCGAAGATCCGCTTGCCCAGCTCGGTAGCCGCATAGCTGACCGATACGGCGCTCTCGCCGATCGACGTCTCGCTGTGGGCCCGTTTGCCGAGCGTCACCGCCTGCTTGAACAGCCGGTTGAACCAGGAAGCGGTCGCCTTCTCCTCCTGGGCCTTCAGGAACGCGCTGCGCACCTGTCCAAGAATCTGGGTCTCTCCAATCACCATCGAGTCCAGTCCGCAGGTCACCCGCAGCAGATGCTCGACGGCGCGGTCGTCTTCATAAATATACATATGTTGGGCGAACTGCTCGCTCTTGACGCCGAACCACTGCTCAATAAAGCTGCGGATAAAGTATCCGCACATATGCAGCCGGTCGACCACCACATAAATTTCCGTACGGTTGCAGGTCGCCACAATGACACCTTCCAGTACGCTCTTGACCCCCATCAGCTGACGGAGCGCCGCCGGAAGTTCCTGATCCGCAAAAGCGAACTGTTCTCTAATCTCCACGGGCGCCGTACGGTAATTCAGGCCAACGACGACAATGTGCATGTGCAAGTTCACCTTCCTGATCCAGTATGAATTCATTGCCGCTGGAACGAATTCAATGCTTTATTATAAACCAAAAAACGATGTATTGATCATCGTCTGTCAATTTGTAAAAGGTCATGTTAAGTATATCACATGAATATCCCGCAACTTTGTCCTCTTTTTGAATTATATATGAAATTAGAATCATTATAAACTGGGGAATTCCCGCAAAAAAAAGCAATCCTTCCCGTAAGAAGGACTGCTCTTCTCTTCGTTGTCCCTGCTAGGACCGCCAGCTTATTCTTCGCCGGAGGCCGTCTCCGCTTGCGTCTGGGTCTCTGTTCCTGTGACTGTTCCTGTGACTGTTCCTGTGTCCGTTGCTGTATCCGCCGCCGGCTCCGTCTCATTCTCCGGAGAAAGCGCCGCTTCCTGAATCAGTGTCCAGAGTTCCTCCTTGCCGAGTCCCAGCTCCGAGGAGAACGACAGGAAGCGGTCTCCCGGCAGAACGCCCAGCGCTTCCTTCATAATCTTGATGTGCTTGGGCCAGCGCGTCTTCGGAATCTTGTCGGCTTTGGTGGCCACCACACAGAAAGAAATGCTGTAATGTCTCAGCCAGTCGAACATCATCTTATCGTCGGCAGACGGCGGATGGCGAAGGTCTACGACCAGCAGCACCAGCTTCAGCGTCTCCCGCTCGCTCAAATACTTCTCGACCATGCGTCCCCAGGCGGCCCGCTGGGTCTTGGAGACCTTGGCGTATCCGTAACCCGGAAAATCGACGAGGTACAGCCTCTCATTGATCAGATAATAGTTCATATGCTGCGTCTTGCCCGGTGTGGAGCTGGTTCTTGCCAAGTTCTTGCGGTTAATCATCCGGTTGATGAGGGAAGACTTGCCCACGTTCGACCGCCCGGCAAGGGCGATCTCCGGCAGGCCGTCTTCCGGGTATTGGCCAGGCCCTACGGCACTGATCCGAAATTCGGCACTCGTAACTTTCATAGAGGTTCCTTTCCGTTATGCGGTTAATGCAGACTCGGCATCTGTCTTTCTGCGCCGAGCAGCCCGCTCTTCTCGACGAGCGCATGCAGCAGAACCTGATCCATATGGGATACGGGAACGAACTGCACATCATGCTTGACGCTGTCCGGGATGTCTTTCAGATCGCGTTCATTGTCTTTGGGCAGCAGGATCTTCTTGTAGCCGGCGCGGTGCGCGGCAAGCGACTTTTCCTTCAGTCCGCCGATCGGCAGCACCCGCCCGCGAAGCGTAATCTCGCCCGTCATCGCCACATCCTTGGATACATGGCGCTTGGTGAGAGCGGAGATCAGGGCCGTTGCAATGGTAATGCCCGCCGAAGGTCCATCCTTCGGTATCGCACCCTCGGGAATATGAATATGAATATCGTTCTTCTCGTAGAAATCGGACGGGATGCCAAGCTCCTCCGCTCGCGAACGGGTGTAGCTGAAGGCAGCCTGCGCCGATTCCTTCATGACATCCCCGAGCTGTCCCGTCAGAGTCAGCTTCCCGCTGCCGGGAACTACCGTGACCTCGATCAGCAGCGTATCTCCGCCGACTTCCGTCCAGGCCAATCCGGTTACCGTCCCGATCTGGTCCTCCAGTTCGGCCACGCCGTACCGGTATTTCGGGGAACCGAGATAATCCTTGACCTCTTCCGGCGCAATCCGGACAACCGTCTCTTCCTCGCTGGAGACGATTCGCTTGGCCGCCTTGCGGCACAGCGCCGCAATCTGCTGTTCCAGTCCCCGCACGCCCGATTCCCGGGTGTACTCCCGGATCACCCTCAGCAGCGCTTCTTCGCCGACTTCCAGCTGTCCGGACTCCAGACCGTGATTCTTCTTCTGCTTCGGCAGCAGATAGCGCTCCGCGATCTGAAGCTTCTCAAGCTCCGTGTATCCGGGGATATAGAGCATCTCCATCCGGTCGAGCAGCGGACGCGGAATGTTGTGGACCGCATTCGCCGTTGTAATGAACATGACATTGGAGAGGTCGAACGGCAGTTCAACAAAATGATCGCTGAACGTGTTGTTCTGTTCCGGGTCCAGCACCTCCAGGAGCGCGGCCGAAGGGTCGCCCCGGAAATCCGATGCCATCTTGTCGATCTCATCGAGCAGGAAGACGGGATTCAGCGATCCTGCCGTCTTCATCCCCTGAATGATCCGGCCCGGCATCGCTCCGACGTAAGTCCGGCGATGGCCGCGAATCTCGGCTTCGTCTCGGACGCCGCCCAGCGAAATACGGACGAACTTGCGGCCAAGGGAGCGGGCGATCGACCGCGCCAGCGAGGTTTTGCCGACTCCCGGCGGTCCTACCAGACAGAGAATCGGTCCTTTGAGCTTCTTGACCAGCTTCTGGACGGCCAGATATTCCAGGACCCGCTCCTTCGGCTTCTCCAGCCCGTAATGATCGGCATCCAGCACCTGCTCCGCCTTGGCGATGTCCAGATCATCCTCGGTCCAGTCGTTCCACGGCAGACCGAGCAGCCAATCGACGTAATTGCGGATCACGCCGCCTTCCGCCGAACTGGACGGCATCTTCTCCAGACGGTCGATCTCCTTGTCAATCTTCTCCTTGACCTTCTCCGGCAGATTCTTCTCTTCAGCCTGCTCCCGCAGTTCTTCGGCTTCGCCGGCACGGCCTTCCTTGTCCCCGAGCTCCTTCTGAATCGCCTTCATCTGCTCGCGGAGATAGTATTCCTTCTGCGTCTTCTCCATCTGCTTCTTGACCCGCTGGTTGATCTTGCGCTCCAGCTCCAGCACCTCGCGCTCGTTGTTGAGCATGTCGAGCAGCCTCTCCAGCCGCCGGCGGACATCAATGGTCTCCAGAATCTCCTGCTTATCCTTGATCTTCAGCGCCAGATGGCTGGTAATGACATCGGCCAGCCGGCCCGGCTCCTCAATATCCGAGACAGCGGCCAGCGTCTCCGGCGTCACTTTTTTGGAGAGGGTAATATAATGCTCGAACTGGTTCAGAACGGTGCGCATCAGCGCGTCGCTCTCCTGGCCGTCCGCCGCTTCTTCATGAAGCTCGCGGGCCAGAACCTCATGGTACTCCTCGTTATCGGTATAATGAATGATCTCGGCCCGCTCCACGCCTTCCACCAGCACGCGGATTGTTCCGTTAGGCAGCTTCAGCATTTGCCGGACGTTCGCGACAGTTCCGATACGGAAGATGTCTTCTTGTCCCGGCTCCTCAATATTCACTTCCGATTGAGAACAGAGGAGGATTAAGTTGTCTTCGACCATCGCCTTCTCCAGCGCTCTGACCGACTTCTCGCGACCCACATCCAGATGAAGCACCATGCTGGGATACACAAGAAGACCGCGAAGCGGCAGTAAAGGAAAACGACGACCCTTGCCTGGTTTTGCACCCATCGCTTTCACACCTCCAACGGCTCCCGTTCAAATTGAATCGACTATTTATTGCTTCCTTGTATTTTATCAAAAGGTTACATAAAACACCAACGGTTCCAACCAAGGAACCGCTTATGAACCGGGACGCCGCCGGGACTACAGTGCGGTGCTCTCCCCGGAAGCATCGGCTTTCAGCACCGAAGCCGGCGAAGAGAAGGTCTCTCCCGCCGCTGCCGGCAGCCGGACCTCCCGCATAGGTTCTCCGAAGAGGTGCAGGAATACTTCCTCAATCGTCTCCACCGGCACAACCCGCAGCGGGGAAAGATCGGCAAAGAGCGACTGCCAGTTCTCCTTGGGAATCAGCACCGTCGTCGCTCCCGCCTGGAAGGCAGCTTCCACCTTGGCAACAACGCCGCCGACCGGCTTGACCCGGCCGTGGATGCCCAGTTCTCCGGTCATGGCCACCGTGTTGTCAACAGGAAGCCGGCGAATGGCGGAAGCGATGGCCGCCGCCATCGCAATTCCCGCCGACGGGCCGTCGATCGGCGTCCCTCCCGGGAAGTTGACGTGAACATCGTACCGGTCGGGGGCCAGCCCCATTCCCCGGAGCACCGTCAGCACATTCTCCACCGATCCCTTGGCCATGCTCTTGCGCCGGATGGTCCGGGACCCTCCGCCTATCTCTTCTTCGTCGACGACGCCCGTAATATGGAGACGCCCTTTGCCGTCCTCAGCCGGAACGGCTGACACCTCAATCTCCAGCAGCATCCCCATCCCGGGTCCATAGACTGCCAGGCCGTTGACTACTCCCACCTGCGGCTCCGACGGCACCCGCCGCTCGCTGCGCAGCGGAAGCTGACTGCTGCCCGCCACCCACTCCAGATCGGCCGCAGCGAGCGTATCCCGTCCCTCGGTGAATGCAAGGCCGGCGGCAAGCTGGATCATATTGACCGCTTCCCGGCCGTTGGTCGCGTACTGCTGAACCACTTCAACCGCAGCGGAGTTGGGCCTTAGGCCAATCTTCTGGATGGCATCCCGGGCAATCAGGGCGATCTCCTCCGGCAGCAGAGGCCGGAAGTAGATCTCCATGCAGCGCGACCGGAGCGCAGGCGAAATTTCCTGCGGCGACCGGGTTGTGGCGCCGACGAGCCGGAAGTCGGCAGGAAGGCCGTTCTGAAAGATATCGTGAATATACGCCGGGGTATTGCTGTCCTCCGAATTGTAGTAGGCGCTCTCCAGCAGCACTTTCCGGTCTTCCAGCACCTTCAGCAGCTTGTTCATCTGAATCGGGTGCAGTTCCCCGATCTCATCAAGGAACAGAATTCCTCCGTGCGCCTTCGTTACGGCACCGGGCTTGGGCTGCGGCACTCCGGCTACTCCCATCGCGCCTGCGCCCTGATAGATCGGATCATGCACCGAGCCGATCAGCGGATCGGCAATTCCGCGCTCGTCGAACCGGGCCGTCGTAGCGTCGATTTCGGTGAACCTCGCGTCCGCCTTGAACGGCGACTGCGGATTCTTCTTCGCTTCCTCCATCACCACCCGAGCGGCAGCGGTCTTGCCTACCCCCGGCGGTCCGTAGATAAGGACATGCTGCGGATTCGCGCTGCACAGCGCGGCCTTCAGTGCCTTGAGACCATCCTTCTGCCCGACAATGTCCTGAATGCCGGACGGACGTGTCCTCTCGGCCAGCGGTTTGGTCAGCGAGACGGCGCGCATCTTGCGCAGCTTCTCCAGCTCCTTCCGCGACTCCCGCTCTACCGCCGTCTTGTTCGTCTTCTGCCCGCGCAGCTGGTTCCAGAAATAAACGCCGATGACCGTCGCAAAGAACAGCTGCACGACCATCAGCAATAAGCTCAATTCCATCTCTTTACCTCCCGTTTCTTTCGGCTATCGCTACTAGGTAGTATAGCCGTTTCGGCAGGAGCTAAACTTTGCCGGCAAAAAGCCTGCTCTTTCGGCAACGGCGGCGTCGGCGCGGAAGAGGAGTCCGGCGGCGCACGGCCGCCGCTCTCTATGACAAGCAAAACGGCCTTGTCCTCTATCATTCAGGACCAAGGCCGTCTTGCTTATTCGTGAACCGCGTGTTCTGCTCAGAAGCTTCCGGTCTGCGCCGGAGCCAGGCCCGCGGCATGCTCTTTGCGTCCCGGAATTTCGCCCGTTGCCTCGAAGTGGGCAACAATATGGTCAATCTCCTTCTTCAGCTCGCTCAGAAGCTCCGCTTCCGGAACTTTGCGGATCATCTGGCCGTAGCGGAACAGCAATCCTTCGCCGCGGGCGCCGGCGATGCCGATATCGGCTTCCCGCGCTTCCCCGGGCCCGTTGACCGCGCAGCCGAGCACCGATACCTTGATCGGCACCTTCAGCTTGGAGATGTACTCTTCCACTTCATTGGCAATGGAGAAGAGGTCGATATCCAGCCGTCCGCAAGTCGGGCAGGAGATCAGCGTGGCTGCATTGGAGATCAGACCGAACGTCTTCAGCAGCTCGCGGGCGACCTTGACCTCTTCCACCGGATCGGCGCTCAGCGAGATGCGTACCGTGCTTCCGATGCCCATCGACAGCAGCGCGCCGATGCCTGCCGAACTCTTCACTGTACCGGCGAACAGCGTGCCGGACTCCGTAATGCCCAGATGCAGCGGATACGGAATGACCTCGGCCGCCTTGCGGTAGGCCTCGATCGCCATCGGAACGTCCGAGGCTTTCAGGGATACGATAATATCATGGAAATCGAGTTCTTCCAGAATGCCGATATGATACAGAGCGCTCTCGACCATGGCATCGGCGGTTGGGTAGCCGTACTTCTCCAGCAGATGGTTCTCCAGCGAACCGGCATTGACGCCGATCCGGATCGGGATGCCCTTGTCCTTGCAGGCCTTCACGACCGCTTCCACCTTCTCCCGGCGGCCGATATTGCCCGGGTTGATGCGAACCTTGTCGATTCCGTTCTCAATCGCAGCCAGCGCCAGCTTGTAATTGAAATGGATATCCGCAACCAGCGGGATATGAATACGCTTCTTGATTTCCTTGATCGCCGCAGCCGCCTCTTCATTGTTAACCGTGACGCGCACGATCTGGCAGCCGGCTTCTTCCAGACGCAGAATTTCGGCTACAGTTGCCTCTACATCCGCCGTCTTCGTTGTACACATACTCTGAATCGCTACTTCGTTGTTGCCTCCGATAATGACTCCGCCCACATTGACCGGGCGCGTCTGATGTCTCAGAAACATGAATGCTCTCCCCCATAACGCCAAAGCCCCACCTATCATTTAAGAGGTGGAGGCTAAGGTCTATAATTGTGCAACAGCCCCGGCCGGAAAGGCTGCGGAATGCCGTTCGCATCCGCGCCCCCGAACGGGGATCTGTTAAGTTTCTATGCGGTTCGCTTACGCGCTTTCTTCCTTCTTCTTGTCTTTCTTCAGGTTCAGCTCGGGCAGCGCCTTGTCTTGGACTACCTGTTCCGTAATGACGCATTCCTTAATGTCATCGCGGGAAGGCACCTCATACATCACGTCGAGCATAATGCTCTCAATGATGGCGCGAAGACCGCGTGCGCCTGTATTGCGCTTGATCGCTTCTCTGGCGATGGCTTCCAGAGCCTGCGGTTCGAAGCGCAGCGCCACGTTGTCCATCTCCAGCATCTTGACGTACTGCTTCGTCAGCGCATTCTTCGGTTCGGAGAGAATGCGGACCAGCGTCTTCTCGTCAAGCGGCTCCAGCGTCGAGATAACCGGCAGACGGCCGACAAACTCGGGGATCAGACCGAATTTCAGCAGATCCTCCGGCAAAACCATCGACAGGTATTCGCCCGGCTTCAGGTCGGCCTGGCCGCCTTCGCCTGCGTTGAATCCGATCACTTTCTTGCCGATCCGGCGCTTGATAATCTGTTCCAGACCGTCGAACGCTCCGCCGACGATGAACAGAATATTGGTCGTATCAATCTGGATGAATTCCTGATGAGGGTGCTTGCGGCCGCCCTGCGGAGGTACCGACGCTACCGTGCCTTCAAGAATCTTCAGCAGCGCCTGCTGCACGCCCTCGCCCGACACGTCGCGGGTAATGGACGGATTCTCGGATTTGCGGGCCACTTTATCGATTTCATCAATATAGATGATGCCGCGTTCGGCTTTCTCTACGTCGTAGTCGGCGGCCTGAATCAGCTTCAGTAGAATGTTCTCTACATCCTCGCCCACGTACCCTGCTTCCGTCAGGGAAGTTGCATCCGCGATCGCAAAAGGAACGTTGATGATCTTCGCCATGGTCTGCGCAAGCAGCGTCTTGCCGGAACCGGTCGGGCCGAGCAGCAGAATGTTGCTCTTCGTCAGTTCGACGTCCTCTACCTTGCTCTGGGAGTTGATCCGCTTGTAGTGGTTATATACCGCTACCGACAGCGATTTCTTCGCCTGTTCCTGGCCAATAACATACTGGTCAAGGATGTCGCGGATTTCCTTCGGCTTCGGAATATCTTTCAGGTCCAGCTCCTCTTCATGACCGAGCTCTTCTTCTACAATCTCCGTGCATAACTCGATGCACTCATCGCATATATAAACGCCGGGGCCCGCGACAAGCTTGCGAACCTGCTCCTGCGACTTGCCGCAGAACGAGCATTTCAGCTGTCCCTTTTCGTCGTTGAATTTAAACAATTCTACCACCCCTTCAGGATTTAATCGGTGAAGTGAGAACCTGGTCAATCAGGCCGTAAGCCATCGCTTCTTCCGCACTCATGAAATTGTCGCGATCCGTATCGCGTTCAATCTTCTCAAGGGGCTGACCTGTACGTTCCACGTAGATCTGATTCAGCTTCTGACGGGTCTTCAGAATCCAGTCGGCGTGAATCCAGATGTCCGAAGCCTGACCCTGGACACCGCCAAGCGGCTGGTGAATCATCACTTCGCTGTTGGCAAGCGCGTAACGCTTGCCCTTCGCTCCCGCCGTCAGCAGAAGCGAACCCATGCTCGCCGCCATACCCACGCAAATCGTGGATACATCCGGTTTGATGTATTGCATCGTATCATATATACCCATGCCCGCAGTCACAGAACCACCGGGCGAATTGATGTAGAGATGGATGTCCTTCTCGGGATCTTCTGCAGCGAGGAACAGCAATTGGGCAATGACCAGATTGGCAACATCATCGTCAATCGCATTGCTCAGAAAAATGATACGGTCCTTGAGCAGCCTGGAGTAAATATCGTAAGACCGTTCCCCCCGGTTTGTCGATTCCACAACCATTGGTACTAGACTCATGTCACCAACCTCTTTTCTCTATACGGAATAGTCTTGCCTTTTCGGAAATATTTTAACACGTTCAAGTCGCGATGTCATTTTTCGCTCAAGTCCGCCTCCGGGCCGGGTCCGCGGCAGCCTCCGGGGACGGATAGCCGAAAAAATAAGGCACGTAAAAGAATATACGTGCCTTATCGCTCAAGTATGTGGCCCCATGCACAGGGACCGTTCTGATGAGAACGCGTATAGATCAGCGCTTACTCGGCGCTGGCTTCTTCCTTGCTCGCTTCTTCTGCCGGAGCCTCAACTGCTACGCTGTTCTCCACGAGGAAGTCGATTGTCTTGCGCAGAGTGATTTCTTCCTTCAGGCTTCCCAGGGAGCCGTTGGCTGCCAGGATGCTGCGGATTTCTTCAGCGGAACGTCTGTAAGCTTCGGCCATTGCCGACAGTTCCTCTTCCACTTCTTCGTCGGAAGCGGTGATGTTCTCTTGCTTCGCGATGACTTCCAGCACCAGGTTGTTGCGAACGCGCTTCTCGGCGTCGCCCTTCATCTGGCTCTCCAGATCTTCGCGGGTCTGGCCGGAGAAGCTCAGGAACATATCCATGTTCATGCCCTGCTGGCGAAGACGGGTATCGAAGTCGCGAACCATGTTCTCCACTTCGCTGTCGATCATGGCATCCGGAATTTCCACTTCGGCGCCTTCAGCCGCGCGCTCGACAACGGCGTTCTCGCGCTCGCCCTTCAGTTCCTGCTCCTTGCGGGATTCCAGCTGCTTCTTCAGATCCGCCTTATATTCTTCCAGCGTATCGAACTCGGAGACGTCCTTGGCGAACTCGTCGTCCAGTTCAGGCAGAACTTTGCGCTTGATTTCATGCAGCTTCACTTTGAACACGGCAGCCTTGCCTGCCAGTTCTTCAGCATGGTAGGTCTCTGGGAAAGTCACTTCAACATCCTTGAAGTCGCCGGTAGACATGCCGACCACCTGATCTTCAAAGCCCGGGATGAAGGAGTTGCTGCCCAGCTCCAGGGAATGGCGTTCAGCCTTCCCGCCTTCAAAAGCTTCGCCGTCTACATAGCCGTCGAAGTCGATGACGGCGATGTCGCCAAGCTTGGCAGGCTCGTCTTCGATGACGGACAGCTCGGCATGGCGTTCCTGCAGCCGCTTCAGTTCCGCACCGAGTTCCTCTTCGGTTACTTCGGCTTTGCGGACCGGAACTTCCAGACCCTTGTACTCGCCGAGCTTCACTTCAGGCTTAACTGTTACCTTGGCCTTGAACTTGAAGGACTGGCCTTTGCCGAACTGCTCGATGTCCACTTCCGGACGGTCTACAGGGAAGATGTCGGTCTGATCGACGGCTTCTCTGTAAGCTTCCGGCAGCAGGATGTCGATGGCGTCCTGGTACAGACTCTCTACGCCGAAGCGGGATTCAAAGATCGGGCGAGGCACTTTGCCTTTGCGGAAGCCAGGCACGTTCGCTTTCTTGACTACTTTATTGAAGGCCTTGTCCAGCGCCTCCTTGACGCGCTCGGCATCAACTTCAACATCAAGAACGCCGAGGTTCTTCTCTATTTTTTCCCAGGTTGCTTTCATGATATACTTTCCCCTCCAAATAGGTTCACATGATTCGCTCATTTCCAAGCTATTACGCACAGAATAACCACCATATTATATCCAACATTATTTGACTTTTCAAGTCGCAAGCCGGTCGGAGACACCTAGAACCGCATCGAAGATTTCACGAAACCGCCAATGGAGCGATACGCCTGCTCAAATTGGAACCGCATGCTCTCCGTAATTCCGTACATGGAGCGCGTCTCCTCTTCGCGGCGGTCTCCGCTCAGGCTCTCCGAGACGATCTGGTGCAGCGCCCCTGCCCAGAGGTCGAGCAGAGTATCGTCTCCGGCCACCATGGACCGGTACTCCTCCGAGCCGTACACCGACATTACATATTGGCTCCACAGCTCCTGGGCAAAATAGTACAGCGTCGGTTCATGCGTCTCCGTCTGCTCCGCTACGCGTTCCAGCACCTGGGCAACCGCCGGCGGGAAATCCTCGTTCTGCAAAGGCACATATTCGATCTCCACCTCAACGGGTCCGGCCTCCCGTTCAAGGCGGACCATCCCCTGCACGCCCCGGCGCCGCAGCGTCTGAAGCGTACGGAACTGGAGCAGGGGATGGATGCCCGGACGCTGAATCCAGCCGGTCAGCGCTTCGTCCACTTCCCCTCCTTCGAGATGGGCGAGCTGCTCCAGCGCAAGCACCGTGGACTCCGACAGCGGCTCGTTCATAACCCGGTGCAGAAGCTTAGACGTATACTCACGGTCCTCTTCCTGCTTGGCAAGCGCGAGACTCCTGGCCATTTGCTGCTCGCCGGGCTCTTCCTCATGAGGTTCGGGCTGCCCGGGCACCCGCCCGCCCGCAGCCTCCGGAAAAGCTGCCTCCAGCCACTCCAGCAGCGATCCCCATTCTTCATAGTGCCGTTCATCCTGACCTTGGCATTGCAGCAGGAAATGCAGCAGCTCCATCGCTTCCCCATATCGTTCGCTCTCCAGCATCACCGTCAGTTGAATCTGATAATAATCCAGCGTCTTGGGAAACAGAACGATGTTCTCTTTCTCCGTGGACCGGAATTTATTCATGGGGTTCCTCCTTACAGCGGTCCGTCGCTAATTCCTCTCAAGCAGTTGATTATAGCATACCCGCTCGATTATGCGAAAAAACAGATTGTCTTTCCTGCTGCTTTGTGCTAGAATAATTTTTGCTTGCTTTTTGTCCCAGTAGCTCAGCCGGATAGAGCATACGCCTTCTAAGCGTACGGTCGGGGGTTCGAATCCCTCCTGGGACGTATCCCGACGGAGACGATAAGTCTTTACTCTCCTTCATTGATTCAGTTATAATCCGTTTATTCACACGCGGAAGCACCGCATAACTTCGGTCATCAGCCGATATTATGCGGTGCTTTTTGCGTTGTTTTCACGAAGCTGTTAGGGAGGATTTGCGATGAATGTAGGAGCTGACAAAGTGGAACTGCTTGACCCGAAGGTAGATTTCGTATTCAAACGGATATTCGGCAGCGAGAACAATAAGGATGTGCTGCTGGATTTTCTCAATGCGATCTTCGCGGATGCCGGAGAGGCCCCGTTGACCGAAATCGTGCTGCTGAATCCATACACCGACAAGGATGCCCCGCTCGATAAACAGTCGATCTTCGACGTCTTCGCCAGGGCGGCGGACGGACGGCTGATCGACATTGAAATGCAGCTGTTCAACAAGTACGATATAGAAAAGCGGACGCTCTATTATTGGAGCCGGCGCTATTCAGGTCAGCTCGCCGAAGGGCAGGGCTATCGTTCGCTCGGCAAATGCGTCACAATCAACTTGCTGAATTACAAGCTGCTGGGCGGGACAACAGCCTGCCACAGTGTGTTCCATCTGAGGGAAGACCGCAGCGGACTGCCGCTGACGGATGATATCGAAGTCCACATGCTGGAGCTGCCGAAGCTGAAGGCAGACGCCGCAGGCCATTCGGGGAAGACGCTCGCCAAGTGGCTGACCTTTTTGCGGGAGGGCGACATTTCAAGTTGGGAGGCGCGGGAAATGGAGAATGAAGCAGCCATTCAAAAGGCGTTTGAAACGTTGAAATATCTCAGCCAGGATTCGGAGGCTAGAATGCAGTACGAGGCCCGGCAAAAATTTTTACATGACGAAGCCTCAATGATTAACGGGGCCCGTCGGGAAGGACTGAAAGAAGGACTTGAGCAGGGAGCGGCCGGCAAGGCCAAGACCGTGGCTCTGAAAATGCTGGCAAAAGGCATGGAGCCCGCTCTGGTCGCCGAATTGACCGGACTGGCGTCCGAAGAGATCCGCCGGCTGACAGAAGGTCAAGGGAGCGGCAAGGATGATCAATAGAAACATAGCCGAAGGCGTTGTGAAGACCCGCGGCGAACTGCGCCGAATGACGCTGGAGGCCGTTTTGGAGGAATTCGACGGGAAGATCATGGGACTCGAAGCATGCAAACGACGTGAGAAATACGCCAAGATGTTGGCGAGCCCCTATTCATTCTATAGAGGAAGCGCTTATCTGTTCTACTACGACGCGACGCAGCAGTATTTCCCCTACCACTCGTCGCCGGAACGGCCCACATGGATTCAGGGCGACCTGCACTTCGAGAACTTTGGCGCTTTTCGGAACGAGAACGGAGCGCTTGTGTATGATGTGAATGATTTTGATGAGGGCTATCTCGGCTCTTACCTGTACGATCTCTTGCGGATGTCCGTCAGCATTGCGCTGGTCTGCCGCCAGCTGGGCTGGAGCCGGGAACAGGAAGAGGAATGCGCGGAACTCTATATGGAAGCGTATTATGAGCGGATCCATGACTTCTGCGACGGCAAAAAGGAGCCCGGGCGCTATCAGCTGGACGAGGACAATGCCCGAGGCCCGGTCAAAAGGCTGCTGCGCAAGCTGGAGAAACGCCGCGCCGCGCATTTCCTGGAGCAGGTGACGGCGTCGCTGCAGGAGGAGCGCGCTTTTGTGGACAATGAAGAGCTGAAGGAGCCGTCAGCCGCCGAACGGGCGCTGCTGGAAACGGCCTGGCCCTCCTACCTGGAGACGCTGCAATCGCGCGAACACGCCGGAATCATCAAGGATGCCGCGATCAAGGAAGGATCGGGAACCGCTTCGATCGGATTGTCCCGCTACTACCTCCTCATTGCGCCGGAAGGAACCCGCGACAAGGACGGAAGCGGCGAGCGGGTACTGGAGGCCAAAGAGGTCCGCATCCCGATTCCAGCCTACTTCCTTCCCTATCCGGAATCGTTCTGGCTCCGCTTCAGCCATCAGGGGGAGCGGGTGACGGCGACCCAGCGGGCCATGCACCACCGTGCCGATCCGTACCTCGGCTATTTCTCCCTGGACGGGCGGGACTTCTACGTCCGCGAACGCTCAGCGTATAAGAAGCGGCTGAAGCTGGAAGATATCGAATCGTTCGAGGATATGGAGAAGACGGTGGTTCACATGGGCCGGCTGACGGCTAAGCTGCACGCCCGCGCCGATTCGGATATCGCCGAAGGGCTGCTCCCCTATCACAGCGAGGAGGAGATTGCCGGGGCCATGGGTCCCGACGGCAAGGCGATGGCCCGCTACCTGTCCCGCTGGGCCTCCCTCTACGCCGATCAGGTAGAGACGGATTATGCTCTGTTCCAGCAATGGGTCCGGGAGCGGTCGCCGGACTGAATGCAGAATCAGCCGCCCTGACGGCGTTTGGCCCGCCACATGGGCAGACGGAAGGCAAGATTGATCAGCAGTACGAATAAGACGAGCACGGCTGCCGACTTATCCGCGATCTGCCGGGCATCCTCCACAATGGCTTCCGACTGGACATACCAGAGATGAACGGCCAGCGTCTCGCCCGGAGAGAACAGATTAAAGTCCCACATCTCGCCGGAAGTGCTGAGACCCGCAGTCAGGATAATAACGGCGGATTCGCCGAACGCCCGGCCCGCGACAAGACAGATGCCGGTCACCACGGCAGGCATAGCCACCGGCAGCAGAATCCGGCGGATGATATAGAATTTCGTCATTCCGAGCGCGTGTCCCGCTTCCCGCAGTTCGTCCGGAACGGCCCGCATCGCCTCCTCCGTCACCCGGGTCAGCATCGGCAGATTCAGCATTGCCAGACTTACGCCTGCGCCGAGAATCGTCAGACCAATGCCGAAATACTCGGCAAAGATGGCGAGACCCAGCATCCCGAATACGATGGAAGGAACCGAAGCGAGGGATTCCACGCACATGCGCAGAAAGGCCGTCAGCTTGTTGTCCGGCGCATACTCCGCCATGTAGATTCCCGCGCCGACGCCGATCGGCACCGAAATCAGCAGCGACAGGAGCAGAATATAGAAGGAATTGAACAGGACCGGTCCGATGCCGCCGCCGGGATCGATCTCCTCGGGCTGCCCCAGGAGAAAGGACAGGCGGAGTCCGGGCAGACCCTTGCTCAGAATGGCGGCCAGCAGCCAGAAGACGAGCAGCAGGACAAGCGCTCCCAGCCCATACAGCGCCCCCGTTGCCATCCGGTCCATTCTCGCCGCCCGGCGCGTACGCGGTTGAGCCGTGAGGAGGTTCTTCATTTGGCCTCGCCTCTCTTTCTTCCCAGAATACGGACAATCATGATCATGGCAAAGGAAATCAGCAGCAGCAGGAACGCCATCATATGAAGCGCATAATTCCATGTCGAATCGAACTCGACGTTCGAAATCTGCATGACGATATTGCTGGTCAGCACCGAGGCCGGCGTGAACAGCGTCCGGGCAAGCTGCGGCGTATTGCCGATGACCATCACCACCGCCATCGTCTCCCCGATGGCCCGGGTCATACCGAGGATAACGGCGGAGAGAATGCCGCGCCCCGCTGCCGGAACGACGATCCGGAAGATCGTCTGGATGCGGGTGGAACCGAGCGCATAGGCAGCGTCGCGGTATTTGCGCGGCACCAGGGTAATGGCGTCGTCGCTGACGCGGGTGATGGTGGGCAGCACCATCAGCGCCAGTACGAGCGCTGCCGCGAGCAGTCCGTCAGCCAGGCTCTCACCGCTGATATGGCGGAGGAAGGGCAGGAGCACGGTGAGGCCCAGGTACCCGTAGACGATGGACGGAATGCCAACCAGGAGGTCCAGCGTCGGCCGGATGAAGGCTTTCAG
The DNA here is from genome assembly GCF_031470375.1 of Paenibacillus glufosinatiresistens. Taxonomy (NCBI): domain Bacteria; kingdom Bacillati; phylum Bacillota; class Bacilli; order Caryophanales; family Paenibacillaceae; genus Paenibacillus; species Paenibacillus glufosinatiresistens. The sequence continues at coordinate 69,306 of NZ_JAVFHT010000011.1, read as the reverse complement.
CCACTTCGGCGCAATCTCCGCGGTCAGCACGGCCATGCCAACCGAGACCGGGACCGCGATGGCCAGCGTAAGCAGCGTCAGCAATACGGTATTCAGGATAAAGGAGGCCGCCCCAAAAGCATCCTCTTCAGGCGTCCAGTTGAAGGAGAAGAAGAAATCCGCCGGCGAAATCTGCCCGAAGAGCAGGAGCGCCGTCCGGCCGATAAAGACAATCACCAGCCCCAGCACCAGACACAAGGCAAGGATGCTTCCGCGAAAATAATACCCCGACAGCCGGTTGGCGATCAGCCGGCGCGCATGGCGCCGGTCTCGGGCCCGGCCGGCCGCGGCGGACGCTTCTCGGCCCGGGGCCGGGGTACCGATGGTCTGTGATTCCATAGTGTTGTCCCTCCATAAACGGCCAGCCCCGCATGAACGGGGCTGGCCGTGTCATTGATTGATGTATGGGTCCCGGAATACCCTTATTTCATGGCCGAGATCGGAATGAATTTCAGCTTCTTCAGGGAGCCGTTCTGGAATTTGCCGCTCTGCACGTATTCGATGAACGCCTTGGCAGCACCGGTCGGCTGACCTTGGGTCATATAGTAGCCGTATGCCCAGATCTTGTAGCTGCCGTTGATGACATTGTCCGCCGTGGCGGCAACGCCGTTGAACTTGACGGCCTTGATGTCGCTTCCCGTTACATAGACGAGGTCGATGTAGCCGATGGCATTCGGAGTGGTGGCAATGGCGGTCTTCATGTCGCCGCTCGAGCCGACTTCTTTGTAATTCTTGTCTTTCTTGACGATGTCGCCGCCGCCCAGCGCCTTGGCCTGGTAGTTGACGCGGGTGCCGGAGCCGAAGGCCCGGGTGACCACAACGATGTCGGCGTCGGAGCCTCCGACCTCTTTCCAGTTGGTGATTTTGCCGGCGTAAATGCCTTTAAGCTGCTCGGTCGTCAGATTGTCCACGCCAACACTCTTGTTGACGATCGTTGCAAACGGGATGACTGCGACTTTGTTCGCCACCTGTCCGTCGAACGCCTTGAAGCCCGGCACATCCATGCTGGCATCCCAGTCGCAGGCTCCGATGTCGGCGATGCCCTTCTTGACGGCCTGCGGGCCGGTTACCGAGCCTTTGCCGGAAGCCGCAATCTTGACCTTCGGATGGAGCTTCTGAAATTCTTTGGCGGCCTGAAGCGTCAGCGGCAGCAGGGCGGTCGAACCGTTGATGGTGATTTTGCCCTTGAGGCTGTCGGCCGCCATGGCCGAGCCGGCCAGGGAAGCGGTAACGGTGATTACGGCGGTCAGGGCCGTAACGGTGAGCTTTTTGAACAGATTCATGGATGAATTCTCCTTTCGGCTTCTTGCCGGTATAATGTCGAATAATTGAAAGTTAACGGGTCAGCTGCACGGCTTTGCCGTTCTGTACGAACCAGAGCTTGCCGCCGCTCACCAGCGATACGCCGCCTCCCGGGGATACGGCCACTTCGTCGATGCTCTTCGAGGTTCGCAGCAGTTCGGAGGCGGTTCCGCCCGCTGTAACCGTATAAATGCGGGAGGTTCCGTCCGCTGCCGTGCCGGACACGATCAGCCCGCCGCCGTAGCCCGCCATCCAGGAAGGCTCCATATCCAGACGCACCGCCTCGGCGGCTCCCCCGGGCTTGATCCGTTTCAGCACATTGGGATCGCTGCCTTCGGCATCCGCGCTCAGATAGACGACGCTTCCGTCCGCCAGAAGCTCGGGGAAGAGCTTGTTGTCCGGCGTGTTGGTAAGCTGCACCGGCTTCGCGTCCTTCTTCGTCAGGTCCAGGCTGTAGAGCTGCTCGCCGGCCTGGCTGTAATCGATGGTCAGCGAAGCTTCCGTGCTGTCGGCGTCGTTCTTGGCGGTACCCGTAAGGTTGACGATGTAGACCGCTCTCGTTCCGTCCGCCGATACCCGCAGCTCCGACTTGTTCTCCACCTTGTCGGCAAGAAGCTCAGTCAGGGCGCCGGTCGAAGCGTCCACCGCTGCCAGCTTCTCCTGCTTGTCGCCCTGGATGACATAGATGCGGCTGCCGTCCGCCGACCAGAACAGATCCGTCTTGACGCTGGTATCCGTCCCGGCCGGAGAGATGGCGCCGGTCGCCAGATTAATGAGGCTGAGCTGGCCGGTATCATCCGTGAAAGCTCCGAACCGGCCATCGGGTGACACCGTAAAGTCGGCCGCGCGCTCGTCAGCGGTCAGGAGCGAGTAGCTTCCCGGAACCGGGCTGAAGCGGTACACTTCGGTGCCCGTGGCATCTTCGCGTGTGGCGATTACGGAGTCGGCCGCTCCCCGAAGGGTATCGAATTCGCCCTGCGGCCGGGCGGCAGACAGCAGCTTCGCCTCCGAAGCCAGCACCTCGCCGCCGAGACCGTTCACCAGCGATCCGAGCTGAACATAGATCCGGCCTTTGTGGGATACGGGAGCGGCGCTGAAGGTGCGGGCTTGCCCGTCCACGGTATAGGCTGAGGAGCCCGTCTTAAGCACTACCGTATGTATGCCGTCGCTGCTTACCGCCGCAAGGCCGCTTCCGCCCGCAGTCAGTCTGGCGCCGAGCGCCGCCGCCACCTGTCCTGCCGCGTACAGCTTATAGCCTCCGGCGTCGATGGTCTGGAGAGCCACGGTCCGGCCGTTCACCGTCCAGGAGACCGTTCCTTCTTTGACGGCCAAGGCGGCCATCGTCTTCGCCGCAGCGGGTACAGCCTGCGTCTTGGCGCCGGCCGCATGAACGCTTCCGGCTCCTTGGGAGAGAATCAGCGCCGAAGCGGCCGCCGCGCACAACCATTGACTTTTTTTCAAGTGGATTCACCCTTTTCGCATGGATAACTGCTTCTCTTATTGTCCGATCCGATTGTCAACGCCGTTGCCCGGAAATGTTCAGCGAACATGAAGTTCGCAGCCGGAATCCGGGCGGCGGAGGCGCTTGGGAGGCGTCTTATTAAGGCCGTGTAAAATGACGGGTTCTTCCCCGAAATCCGTCTTGAACTTGGGCGCGCGTCCCGTCCGTCGTATACTGGAGGGTAACATCCCACATTCAACGGAGGTTATGAATCATGAACGGGAAGCACACAAGTCCCGCCGGCGAAGACCTGCGGGGCGTTCGGCCGGCAGCGGGCCGGCCGGAGAGCAGAGCATGAGCCGCGCTCTGACGGTTCCGGAGCGGGTTATTGCCCTGCTCTGCGGTCCCGGGGCGGCCGCAGCCGGGAGAAGCTTATGGAAGGAAGGGAATGTCCGCCTGACGCGGCGGCGGAATGAGCAGCGGGAAGACGCCCCCTCCTCTTCCCATCCAGCGGTTACGCGCTATGAAGGGCGCGTCAAGGAACACGGCATCCACGAGGTCGCGGCGGAGATTGACGAAGACGGCAGCGTGCAGGCCGAATGCACCTGCGGTGACTATGCCCGCAGCGGCGCTTACTGCCGCCATATTGCCGCCCTGCTCGTCGCCGTGCTGGAGACGGACGGCGGAGAGCCGGAACAACCGGTCAGACGCCCCGGTATGGGCTCCGCGGAATCCCCCGCAGAAGTCTCCTCTGCTCCGGACGGACATGCCGCCGACCGCGACCGCCTGCTCGTCGGCGGGCTGATGGAGGTCTTCGGCCGTTCCGTTCCCCGTCCGAGCCGGGCGGGCGTCTATGCCGAGAACCGGCAGGAGCTGAAGGTGGAATGGAGGCTTGAATGGATTCCCGGCGCGGCGGGAGAGAACCTGCTTGCAGCCGGAATGAGCGCGGGGACGCAGCGTCCGGCGGAGGTGCGGGATATCCGGGGCTTCCTTGAACGCATCCGGCGCGGCGAGCGCTGTGTGCCGACCCGTTCCTTCCGCTATGAGCCGGTCCGCCACTGCTTCTCTCCCGCGGACGACGAAGTTATCCGCGGCCTGCTCGGCGTCATGCAGGACGAGAAGCTGTACCGGGCTCTTCCTGCGCCGGACACCGGCTCGCTGCCGATCCCTCCGGCGCTCTGGGAGGGCTTGCTTCCCCGGCTTGCGGCGGCGCCCTCCGTCTTCGTGGAACAGCCGGACGGGACAACCGAACCCTTCCGCCCGGGAGGGGGACCGCTTCCTCTCGTCTTCCGCCTGCGGGGAGACGCGGAAGACGCCGCCTGCCGGCTGGAAATGGACGGGCTGGAGCAGGTAATTCCCCTGCCCGCCTATGGCTGCGCTCTCGCCGGGGGGCGGCTGATCCGCCTCGCGGCCGGAGGGGCCGAGCGCCTGGCCGCCCTGATGCGTCTGAACGACTCGGCGGGCTGGGACGGCATCCGGATCGCAGAGAGCCAGACGGGAGCTTTTATGGATACGGTGGTGCCGGGCTTGTCTCTCTTGGGACGCGTGGAGATCGACGATTCGCTCGCCCGGCGCATTCTCCGTACGCCGCTGCGGGCTAGGCTGTACCTGGACCGGGTCCGGGAGCGGCTGCTCGCCGGGCTGGAATTCCAGTACGGCGATTATGTCTTCAATCCGCTGGAGGAGCAGGAACCGCGGCAGGACGGGAGCCCGATTGTGGTGCGGGACACGGAAGCCGAGGAACGGATTCTCGCGCTGATGGACCAGGAGGCGGTTCTGCGCACGGAGAGCGGCTTTATCATGAGCGGCGAGGAGGCCGAGTTCGACTTCCTGCATGATACCGTCCCTCTGCTGGAGCCGCTGCTGGAGGTCTATGCCACAACGGCCGTCAAGGAGCGGATTCGGATTCCCTCCGCTCCCCCGCGCATCCGCATGAGCTGGGAAGACAAGACCGACTGGCTGGAATGCGCCTTCGAGCTGGAGGGAATCCCCCGGCAGGAAATCGCGGAGGTGCTGGCTGCGCTGGAGGAGAAGCGCCGTTACTACCGGCTGAAGTCGGGAGCTCTCGCGCCGCTGACCGGCGAGGCCTTCCGGTCCCTGCTGGCCTTCATGAATGAAGCGGGCGTCCGCGCCGCCGATCTTCAGGAAGCCGCGAAGCTCCATCTGCCGGTAAATGCGCTGCTGCCGCTGGCCGGACACTTGCAGGAGAACGGCGAATTCGCCGCCGTTGTCCGGCCCGACGCCGGGCTGCGCCGGCTGCTTCATGAGATTCGCCATCCGGAGGACGGCGCCGATCCGCTTCCGTCCTCGCTGGCGCCTGTGCTCCGGGATTATCAGCGCACCGGCTTCCGCTGGCTGAAGACGCTGGCGCGCTACCGGTTCGGCGGCGTGCTGGCCGACGATATGGGACTGGGGAAGACGATCCAGGCTATCGCCTTCCTGCTGTCGGAGCATCGGCCCGAGAACAGCAGCGGGGACGAAGAAGGGGATGGCAAGGGCGGAGATACCAAGGGCGGTAACGGGGCCGACGCAAGGGAACCCGCCCGAGCCGCCAAGGATGCGGACAGCGCGCTCCCTCCTTCGCTGGTCGTTGCGCCCGCTTCGCTGGTCTACAACTGGCTGGCCGAGCTGGCCCGGTTCGCTCCCGGTCTGAAAGCCGCGGTCATTGACGGCTCGCCGGCGGAACGGGAACGGTTGCTAGCCAACGCCGACGGCGCGGACGTGCTGATTGTGTCGTATCCGCTGCTGCGCCGCGACATCCGCAAGTACCGGGAACGCCGCTTCCACACGCTCCTGCTGGATGAGGCCCAGTTCATCAAGAACGCTGCGACCCAGACGGCGCAGGCGGTCAAGCAGCTCTCCGCCGCGCACCGCTTCGGACTGACGGGGACGCCGGTCGAGAATGCGAAGGAGGAGCTGTGGTCGATCTTCGGGGCGGTGTTTCCGGGGCTGTTCCCGGACAAGCAGGCGTATCACGGAATGCCCCGGGAAGCTATCGCCCGCAAGGCGCGGCCGTTCCTGCTCCGGCGGCTTCGCAGCGAGGTGCTGACCGAGCTGCCGGAGCGGATTGAGTCCGTTCAGACCTCGGTGCTGTATCCCGAGCAGAAGAAGCTCTATCTCGCCTATCTGGCCCGGCTTCAGAAAGAGACGCTCAAAGCGCTGACGCGCGACGAATTCGGCGTCAACCGCATCCGCGTGCTGGCCGGACTGACCCGCCTGCGCCAGCTCTGCTGCCATCCCGCGCTCTTCGTCGATGGCTATAAAGGCGGTTCCGCCAAATTCGATCAGCTGCTGGAGATTGTGGAGGAATGCCGAAGCGCAGGCAAAAGGGCCCTGATCTTCTCCCAGTTCACGGAGATGCTGGATCTCATCCGCCGGGAGCTGGCCCGGCGCGCTGTTCCGTTCTTCTATCTCGACGGCTCGACGCCGCCGGAGGAACGGGTCCGGCTCTCGGAGCGCTATAATCGCGGAGAATCGGAGTTTTTTCTCATCTCGCTGAAGGCAGGGGGCACCGGACTGAATCTCACGGGAGCCGACACGGTCATTCTTTATGATCTGTGGTGGAACCCCGCTGTTGAAGAGCAGGCCGCAGGCCGCGCTCACCGGATGGGTCAGAAGCGGGTGGTGCAGGTCATCCGCATGCTGGCCCAGGGAACGGTCGAGGACAAGATGTTCGAACTGCAGCAGCGCAAAAGGGATCTGATCGACGCGCTCGTTCAGCCGGGCTCCGAGGATCTCGCCGCACTTGGCGAGCAGGAAATACGGGACCTGCTGTCGCTGTAGCCCCCTGCACGGACGGCCGGGCAGTCCGAGTAACGGATGCCGGGACGGTCTGTAGCGGCAACCCGGACAGCGCGGTACCGGTCCCGGGGAGAAGATGCGACAGCCGGACGGCAAAAGTCAGGAGCCGGCCCATCCCCTGCCGCCGCACGCCATAGAAGCCTTGACGGAGCAATCCGCCAAGGCTTCTTTTGCGATACACGTACAAGCTTCTCCCAATCCCGGCAAGAAGGCAGGAGCAGACAAACGGGCGGGCCGTTGCCTCTCCACCTCTGTCCGTCCGCTTAAATCTTCCCGGCCCCTCCTGACTTTTCCCCCGGACAGTCTCCGTCTGGTCCAAGCTTCTCCCGGAAGTATCGGCGGTTGTGCAGCAGGCTTGGGTGAGAGGGCGCATACGCCAACGCCTGTTCATTATGCCAATGAGCCCTGCGAAGGTCTCCCAGACGGTGATGGCAGAGACAGAGCTGAAGATGAGGCAGCCAGGTAGACGCCGCCGCGTTCTGTATTCCCATCCCATTCTCCGGACGCCGGGCCGTCAGCGCCTGTTCGTACCAGTAGATGGCCTGCCCGAATCGCTGTTCTTCCCAGAAAAAATGGCCAAGCGCGCAGCAGTTCTCCGGGCGGGGGACATCGTGAAGCAGCGTCCCGCACAACGCCCGAAATCCGCCCGGTCGGTCATCGAGCTTCATCCGGCATTCCGCAAGCTTCAGACCCGCCTGGATATTGTCCTCCACCCATCCCTGGCCGCCGTCAAGAAAACGCTCATACTGTCCGGCCGCTTCCCTCCACTGTCCGTGATCCCTCAGCTCATTGGCGTAATAGTAGACATCTCTCGGAGTAAAAGCTTCGCCCCGCTCCGCCCGTTCCCGGTAGATGCGGAGATTGCGGTCGGAGTGGCCCTTCTCCTTGAGATGGGTGACGCACACTTCGCTGTCCAGTCCCGGTCCGTCCGCCGCCAGATACTCATGGACCGCTCCGATCCACTGAAATCCGCATTCCCGCCGGACCAGCCGGTTGCGGCGCAGACTGTAGACGACATTTCCGCTGCTGTCGAAGGCCAGATGATAGGGCATGGTTACGCGGCGGCAGCCGGGAGGAAGCGCGGCCTTCAGCTCCATCATGCGCTCCCGGTCCCGCTCTTTCAGAATATCGTCGGCATCCAGCCAGAACAGATACTCGCAGGATGCGAGACTGAAGGCATAATTCCGCGCAGCGGCAAAATCGTCCCTCCATTCAAAGGTGCAGACGCGGGCGCCGAAGCGGGCCGCCACTTCCTTCGTACGGTCCTCGGAGCCCGTATCGACCACAATCATCTCGTCGGCAACCCCCAGAACGGAAGAGAGGCAGCGAGCCAGCGCCTTCTCCTCGTCCCGGACAATCATGCACAGACTTATAGTTGGCATGGCAGTCCCGTCTTTCGCTAGGAGATCGAGAGGCCGGCGCTTGCATATCCGGCGACTGTCGAAGCCACATCCAGTCCGGCGGTAACATTGGCGCTGAATACAAGCAGCAGACGCTCCCCGGCGGTCACCGGAATGCTAAGTCCGCTGGTCACTCCGCTGGAAATGCTGCCTGTGCCCACGATTCCGGTCAGAGGAGGCGTCAGCGTTACAACAGCGCCCGGCACAGCCGTAAAGGTGTTGTCCGGAACCCCGGACCGGTAGAGCTGGGCGGTAATCGTGACTGTGCTGCCCACCAGAGCCAGGCTTGCCGTCGTGCTGAAATAAGCGGCGAGCGAGGTGACCGTACCGTCCCGCGGAACGGAAAAAGCGAAGTTGAGCAGCGTTCCGCCCGCTCCGGTCAAATCAATGACGCCCCCCGCCGTAGAAATGCCGGTAACATTGCTTCCGAAGCCGACCAGACTGGAGGTATTCAGCAGTCCTCCGAGCACCGTGGTCAGAGCCGTCGGCAGCCCTGAAGCAAACGGGATGACCGCTCCGTCTCCGGGAATCCCTGTAGCTCCGGCCGGACCGGCAGGACCGGTATCTCCCGTCGGACCGGTCGGACCGGTCGGGCCGGTCGGGCCGGTATCGCCTTCGAGACCGGTCGCGCCGGTTGGACCCGTCGGGCCTGCCGGGCCAATGTCTCCGGTCGCCCCCGTCGGGCCGGTCGGGCCAGTCGGGCCCGTTGCGCCTGCCGGACCGACATCTCCCGTCGCCCCCGTCGGTCCGGTCGGGCCCGTTGCGCCTGCCGGGCCAATGTCTCCGGTCACGCCGGTTGGACCCGTCGGGCCTGTTGCGCCTGCCGGGCCGACATCTCCAGTCGCCCCCGTCGGGCCGGTCGGGCCCGTTGCGCCTGTCGGGCCGACATCTCCCGGAGCCCCCGTCGCTCCGGTCGGACCAGTCGGGCCGGCCGGGCCCGTGATGCCATAATCGCTAAATAGTTCGCCGGCTACCAGCCGATGGGCATCGACCAGCTGCCCGCCTGAATTTTTGCCCCAGAACGAAATTTTGACCGGATCTGCCCCGGCCGCTCCCGCCGTTGTCTCGAATTCGAACTCCAGTGCGTCCAGATTGGCATAATAGGTCCGGGTCACCGATCCCCCCGGCGGGGCAGCCACCAGTTCGTCCACATAGAGCACGCGAACGCCGGTTATATAATACCCTCGCACATGCGTAGTCAGCGTCTCCAGCCCGTCGCTGTTATCCATACGGACGGTTACCTGCTGCGTTGGTCTCAGCCCGGTAAGGGCATTGGCCCCGTTCTCAATAGGTCCCGTCGAATAGAGTGCCATATTTTCTCCCCGCTTTCTTGTTCGTATAGGACGCTTATCCGTTTGCCCGCAGTTCACGGACCAGCACCCGATGCACCGCATTTAATCCCCCGTCCGGGCCGATACCTCCGGCAAAAATCCGCACCCGGTCCCCGGCTTCCTCATTCACCGTGAACCGGTATTCCAGTCCGTCGAAATTGGCGTAGTACGTGCGCACACTCGCCTGGTTCGGAGCCAGTGCAATGTATTCGCTGACGTAAAGCGTATGGGTCGGTCCGAGGATATACCCCTCGATCAGGACGCCCGCTGCGGCTGACGGGTGGGCATTGAGCAGGCGAACCGTCAGCTGCGCGGTGGTGCGGGACGCGTCTGTCAGCGGGTTGTCGATCGGACCCGTTGAATACTCCGGCACTTGAAATCACCTCCGATTTCCGCCGCTTCCGATAAACGGCTTGCCCTATTCTATGATTTCGTGAAGCGTTCGGCATGGATGCCGGCCTTGCATGATCCGGAAATTCCGCTATACTGATACATAATTATATTCAAGCTGATGATCGGGAGAGTAACCGTGGAAGCAGGATCAGTCCCAGCGAGCCGGAGCAGGTGTGAACCGGTACGATCCGTGCGGCGAAGCGCACCCGGGAGGCGGGCTATTGAACAGCGGAGACGGCGCTACGCCGGATGCCCAAGTAGATGACCCCGGCAGCAGACCGTTATCTGGGAAGCGGCAGGCCTCTTCGCCTGCAAGTAGAGTGGTACCGCGAGCCCCGTCCTCGTCTCTTATCAGAGACGGGGACTTTTCTATTTCGGGAGGAATCAGGAATGCAGAGACAAGAGATCGAGGCTGTTATTCAAACAGGGACGGAGCAGGCGCTTCGCCGCCTGAACCGTCTGGATGGTCTGGATATTGCGGTGCGGATGGAACAGCCCGCCAACCCGCTGCACGGAGATTATTCCAGCAACATCGCCATGCAGCTGGCCGGGAAGCTGCGCAGACCTCCGATGGAGCTCGCGGCGCTGATTAAGGCAGAATGCGAAGGCTTATGGGGAACGAAACAAATCCTTCCGCTCATTGATCGAATTGAGATCGCTTCTCCCGGCTTCCTGAACGTATATATAGATTGGAAGGCATGGGCTCGCCGGGCTCCGTCCTCCGTGTTTTCAGGCCGGGCCGGCAAAACTATCGTGGAGCACACCAGTGTGAACCCGAATAAATCCATGCATATCGGTCATTTGCGAAATTCCTGCATCGGAGACACGCTTGCCCGGCTTCTGCGCCGGACCGGGAGTGAGGTCGAGGTTCATTATTATGTTGACGACCTGGGCAACCAGCTTGCCGACACGGTCGTGGGACTAATGGAAATTCCACTGGATAGTCCCCAATCCCGGTTCGGCGATTTCTGCTGGAACCTCTATGCCGCAATCAATCAGACCTATGAGCAGCATCCCGAACTGCTGAACAGACGTTCCGAGATTCTGCACGATCTGGAAGCAGGAGACAATAACACCGCCTGGTTCGGTGCGCTGGTCGCCGAGAAGATTATCCGTGAACATTTGGCTGAGATGAAGAGGTTTGGCATCCGCTATGATGTGCTCGTCTGGGAGAGCGCCATTGTGCGCGAGGGCCTGTGGGACGCCGCATTCAAGCAGCTGAAGAAGACTTCGAAGTTTGTTCTTGAACGTGAAGGACCGCAAGCCGGCTGCTGGGTTCTTAGGGTTGGGGACGAAAGCGCCTCTGCTGCATGCAGTCCGCATCTGACAGATAAGGTTCTGGTCCGTTCTAACGGAATTTTGACCTATACGGCCAAAGATATCGCTTATCATCTGTGGAAATTCGGCCTGCTGGACCATGAACTCCGGTACTCGGAATTCGTTGGAGGCGTGTCTTCTACAGATCCTTCAGGTGAGCCGGGTCTATTCGGCAAGGCTGATGCGGTTGTTAATGTCATCGACGTGCGGCAGGAATATCCGCAGCAGGTAATACGCGGGGCGCTCCAAGCCATGGGTTACGGGAGTCAGGCCGAGCGCCTGCACCACGCTTCTTACGGGGTGGTATCGCTGAGCCCGGCTACGGCAGCGGAACTCGGGATCGACATATCGGACGGACGATCCTCCTACGTGATGTCCGGCCGTCAAGGGATCGGCATCAAGATCAGCGAACTGCTGGACCGGATGGAGTCGGCGCTTCCGGATAGCCGGGGCTCCGGGGAGGGACTTTCTTCCCGCACGATCGCCGCAGCCGCAATCCGTTATTATCTGCTTCGCTTCAGCCTCGATACAGAGATTGTGTTCGACATGAAGCAGGCGACAGAAATGGCAGGCAACACAGGGGTTTATCTGATGTACGCCCATGCCCGCGCTTCCAATGTGCTGTCCAAGGGTCAGCCTATCAGCTCCCCGAATCCTATGGAGCCTCCCGAATCCATGCCTGAAGAACCGGAGCAAGCCGAGCGCCTGCTGATACGCTCTATCGCAGGATGGCCGGATGCGCTGGAACGTGCGTCCGCCGCGCTGGCCCCGCAGATGCTCTGTTCTTATGCTTATCAGTTGGCGACCCATTTCAATCAGTTCTACACGGCTTGCCCGATCCTGAGAGCAGAATCGGCGACAGCAAGATATCGGCTGTGGCTTACCGCACGTTTTGCCGCTACGCTCAAAGATGCGCTCGAGGTTATCGGCTTGCCTGCACCCGAACGACTGTAGACAGCCGCCCGTTCCGCTCTTTCCCGAACTAATCCCTCAGACAACGCAAAGAAGCCTTCCCGAAGGAAGGCTTCTTGTCTACGTCCCAGGAGGGATTCGAACCCCCGACCGTACGCTTAGAAGGCGTATGCTCTATCCAACTGAGCTACTGGGACACAGGTATGTATTGCCGCAGGCGTTATTATTATATAACGGAATGGCGCTTACTTTCAAGCCTCGGGCGGGCAAAAGAATCGGCGGGAACGGCTGTCCCCGCCGCGGCACGCTTCGCGTTACGGATAGCTGCGGAAATGTTCGCCAAGCTGTTTTTTCAAATCGCCGAAGATCAACAGCTCACGCTGGAACTTGGAACGCTCTTCCTCGGGCGTCATGATTGGACTTCCTGTAAAAGCGCTGGCTGTCACATCGACAAAGGCGTCGTGCATGTTGTTGTCGTACCAATCGGTATCCAGAGCGGCGTCATTGGTCAGAATCCGGATAATCTCGAAGCCGTCCTCGCGGCGGTCTTCCACAATGTACACCAGCAGCGCCGGATCGCCGGCCGCTCCCGGGAGAACGCCTACTTCCGCGCAAGGCGCTCCGTCGTAATCCAGCATTCTGCGGATTTTGGCGTCTTTAATGTAATACAACGTTATCTTCCTCCTTGCCTGTCAGGGTCCTCTTCTATTCTTAGGCTAAGCACGCTCATTTTATGCTTGGTGAGTCCAATAACCATCATGCGCTAATTTATTCCAATCTATTCGGAAAATGTGCGGATTCTCATACAAGCTCAAGAACAGGAAAGATAGAATTGGATTAATTATACATTTTGGAGGTGATACGATGAGCCGCGAAGAACTGGAGATGCTGACACATATCCTGGAGGTAACCGAAGAGCGCGAAGTGCAGCCGGCGCCCCCTTCCAACATTGTCATTATCCAATAGTAGTGATCTGGACCCGCACATCTCGCCTCCCCGTTTACGGGGAGGTATTTTCCAATCAGGGAGGGGATTGTCTTGCCCAAAACGCTGCTGCTGTATCCGCCCGTCAGCGATCCGACCTCCGGCTACCACAGTCTGTGCTACTTGGAGAGCTACGCCCGCAGCTTCGGATATACGGATATCGACATCGTGGACGCCAATATCGAGGCCTGGCTGCATACCGCCGAGCCGTTGCACATCCGGGAGAGCATGGAGCATATCCGGGAACGCGTCGGGACGCTGTCCGGCTCCGTCAACCGTTCAGCTGCCGAAGAGCTAGAGCTGTTCTACGGCCTGAAGACCGCCTCTTTCCCTTTTGAAGACATGCTTCCCGAAGCCATCGGCATCCTGAGAGACCGAGAACGCTTCTTCGATTATACGCAGTATTCCTATGCGGTGGAGGCCGTCATGCTCTGGATGGACGCGCTGTCGATGCTCGGATTTCCCGGCCAGTTCAACGGTTTCTCGCTTCGCAGCCACTGGCTGTACAACCTGTTCCATTCGGGAGACCTGATGAATGCGGAGGTCATCAACCGGATTACAGCTCCTTATCACCGCTACTTTCATGAGGTGCTGGCGCCTGCATTCAGGCAGGGACACTACCGGCTGGCCGGCATCAGCGTGACTTATGTCGCGCAGATTCCTTTTGCCCTCAAGCTGGCCCAAATTCTAAAAGCAAGTGTACCGGACATTACCGTTGTACTGGGAGGAACGGCGGTGTCCGATCACTGGAAGCATATAAACGACCGCAATGCGTTCTTTGATATATTTGACAATGCCGACGCCTGCATTCTGGGCGAGGGCGAAACCGCATTTGTCGGGATTCTGAACATGCTGGAGGCCGGGGGAACGCTGTCCCCGATCGACAACGTGATCCTGAACCCCCGGCTTCCGCAGTCTGTCCCGCCGCAGAACGTTCATATCGCCTACGAGCGGCTGGAGCAGCTCTCCGTTCCCGATTACAGTCAGCTGCCCTGGAACCAATATTTGTCTCCGTTCCCCTTCGTCTACTACTCCCCTTCCCGCGGCTGCTACTGGAATAAATGCACGTTCTGCGATTATGGGCTCAACTTTGATTCTCCGACGAGCGCATGGCGGCAGCTGAACGCCGATCTCATCATGCGCGATCTTCGCGAGATTACGAAGAGCTACCCCTACATCTATTTCTCTGTCGATGTGCTGGCGCCGAGTCTGCTGCTTCGGCTGGCCGAACGGATTGTGGAAGAAGGACTGAAGCTGATCTGGAGCGCCGAAATCCGGCTTGAGGAATACTGGACCCCGGACAAATGCAGGCTGCTGCGGCAGAGCGGCTGCGTCGCGGTATCCGTCGGATTCGAGTCCGGCAATCAGCGCATTCTGAACCTGATCAACAAAGGAACAAAGGCAGACCGTCTCCAGGATACGATCCGGATCTTCTCCGAAGCCGGAATCGGGGTGCAGATTATGGGCTTTACGGGCTTTCCGACCGAGAAGCTGGAGGATGCCATGGGCTCCATCGACTTCTTGAGAGAGAACCGGGAGCTGTGGACATTCGGCGGGCTGGGCCAATTTACGCTGACGAAGGGCGCCATTGTCGCCAAGGAGCCGGAACGCTTCGGCATTGAACAGGTCAGGCCTTACCACGGCGAGGATATTGCCTGGAGACTGTTCTATAAAGAAATTGACGAGGAGAACTCCTCCAGCTCGGCATCCTCCCGCAAGCAGATTTTCTCCGCTCTGCAGTCCTTGAAGGGCCCCTGCTACGAGCGCCCCTGGACCGGCGGCATCGATACTCCGCATACGCTCTTCTATCATGAGCGGTTCGGCCCCCGGATCAATCAAGTGTTGAGGGAAGCGAGGGAGGGCGAAATGGACCGGGACCGCATCCTCTCTCTGAACGGAGTCATTGTCCGCGGCAGAGAAGGCGCCCGATTGTCCGCCTTGGTGCAGGATCCGGACGTCCTGGCGGTTCATTCGGACTCCGAGGCAGCCGGAGGTTCGCTGAATGCCCGAACCGTAAATGAGGCGCTCGAGAATCGCAGAATGAACCGCGGACCGCAGCCTGCCGCTTCGGAAGCAGCGGCATATTTTATCCGGCTGGACGGAACGGCGTTTCCGTTCCCCGAGCCGATGATTGGATTTCTGGAGGCTTTTGAGCCAGGGACAAGCCTGTCCCGGCTGCTGCGCCAACGGGGCGACAGCGCATTTGCGGTGAAGCTCTGGGAACACAGCGTCAGACACCGCTTTCTGCGCCCGGCGGACGCCGGCGTTCCTCTCTCCCGAAAGGCGGCGCCTGTATGAAGACCGCGGCGCTGACGAAGCCCGGATATGCCGGCTTGCTGAAGAGCAACGTTCCATTCAGACATCTGTGGACGGCGCGCAGTATTTCTTTTCTCGGAGATTCGCTCTATAACCTGGTCATCAGCTGGCTGATCTACTCCATGACAGGGTCGGCTCTGCAGGTAGGACTCGTGCTGGTCACCAAGTTCCTGCCCCAGATGCTGCTCGGGCTGTTCATCGGAGCCTGGGTGGACCGCCGGAACCAACAGCGTCTCATGCAGCTTGCCGATCTCGGCCAGGGGCTCTTGACGGCTTGCCTGTGGATACTCATGCTGACCGGACAGCTTCGGATCTTTCATGTTCATCTTATTACCGCAGCCCTTTCCATTCTGGCTCATCTGTTCGCCACCTCGCAGAGCTCGCGGCTTCCCGAACTCATTTCAGACAGAGCGCATTTCATGACGGCCAACTCGCTGATGTCTATTTCCCAGCAGATTACGCGCATCCTCGGCACGGTCTTCGGCGGCATGCTGATTGCTGTTATCGGGAACGGCGGAGCGGTCCTGATCAATTCGGCCAGCTTTCTGGTCTCGCTGCTGTTCATCCGAATGATCCCCTACAACATAACCACCGAGGAACGGAGAACGGGCGGCGCCCGTTCGATGTTGGCCGAAATCCGGGAAGGATGGCAATGGCTCCGCTCCCAAAAGGTGCTGATGCTGCTGATCGCTCTGGGGACGGCGACCAATATCGCGCTCGGTCCGAGCAATGTGCTGCCGCCCATGCTGATTAAGAACACTTTCCACGGCGGAACAACCGAGCTTGGACTGTTCGATGCCTGCATCGGAGCCGGTCTGCTGCTCGGCGGCCTGCTCACGGGAATCCGTTCGCCGCGCCGCGCCGGGCTGGCCTTCGTGCTGGGCCTCGGCTGCCAGGGCGCGGCCTCTCTGCTGATCGCCGCCGCTCCGGGCTTCTGGCTGGCGTGCCTCGGCAATCTTCTGCTGGGCTTCGGAGTCACCTTCTCGGTCATACCCATGAGCACCTTGTTCCAGATTCTTATTCCTCCGCCGCTGCGCGGCAGAGTGAACAGCATCAGCAGCATGGGGTTCAGCCTCTCCATCCCGGTCACCTACGGAGCCGTCGGCATTCTGGCCGATCATATCGGGACCGCAAAATGCTATGCGATTGCCGGAGCGCTGTTCCTGCTCTGCTTCCTGGCGGGCCTGCTCAGCACCGAGCTGCGCCGGGCGGATACGGGGCTGGGCCGGAGTCCGCAGCCTTCCTCCACGCAGCGTTCCGTATAAGGCCGTGCGCTTCTCTTCTCTCGGGCATCCCATGGACATACATTTTATGACCGCCTGGTACATATATCTGTATTAATTGGCCTAGAGAGGATGAACCGTCATGTGCGGAATAACCGGATTTATCGAGTGGCGCAGCGATCTGACGAACCAGTCGCAGCTCCTTGTCCAAATGACTGAAACCCTGGCGAATCGCGGACCCGACGCGGCGGGAACCTGGATCTCCGGCCCTGTGGCTCTGGGTCACCGGCGCTTGAGCGTCATCGACCCCGAGAACGGGTCCCAGCCGATGATCGCCCGCGATGAAGACCGGACGTATGCCATTGTGTATAACGGCGAATTATATAACGCCTCCGGACTTGGCAGCGAGCTGAAGCGCCGGGGCCACGTCTTCCGCACGACCTGCGATACCGAAGTGCTGCTCCATGCCTACATGGAGTGGGGCCCGGGCTGTGTGGATAAGCTGAACGGCATCTTTGCGTTCGCGGTATGGGACGGTCCGAAGGAACAGGTCTTCTTCGCCCGAGACCGGCTCGGCGTCAAGCCGCTCTTCTACAGCAAGTCGGAGGATACGCTCGTCTTCGGTTCCGAGCCGAAGGCGCTGCTTCAGCATCCCACGGTGCAGCCGGCCGTCGGGCCGGAAGGTCTGGCCGAAATCTTCATCGTCGGACCGGCCCGGACGCCCGGGCACGGCGTGTACAAAGACATCGCCGAGCTGCGGCCCGGCCATGCCATGATTTACAGCCGTTCCGGTCTGAAGCTCTACCCGTACTGGAGCCTGCAGAGCGAAGTGCATACCGACAGCGCCGAAGAGACGGCCGCCCGTGTCCGCGAACTGCTGATCGACACGCTGGAACGCCAGCTTGTCTCCGATGTCCCGGTCTGCACGCTGCTCTCCGGCGGGCTGGATTCGAGCGCGCTCTCGGCGCTGGCCGTCGCCTACTACAAGCGCACCGGCCAGGGCATGATCGATACGTATTCCGTCGATTACGTCGATAACGACAAGCATTTCCGCAGCCATGCCTTCCAGCCCGGCGCGGACGGCCCCTGGATCAAGCGAATGGTCGAAGAGCTCGGAACGAACCATCATAATGTCGCATTCGACACCCCCGAGCTGGTGCAGGCGCTGGACAGCGCGCTCTACGCGCGCGATCTGCCCGGCATGACGGACGTCGACTCCTCGCTGTATCTGTTCTGCCGCGAGATCAAGAAGGACGCCACCGTTGCCATCTCCGGCGAAGCGGCCGACGAAATCTTCGGCGGCTATCCGTGGTTTCACCGGGAAGAAGCGCTGAATTCCGGCACTTTTCCCTGGTCGGTCGCTCCGAAGATGCGCGAGAGCCTGCTCTCGCCGGAACTGCGGGAGTGGATTCGGCCGCTGGAATATCTCGGCGACCGCTACAGCGATGCCGTCGCCGAGGTACCGAAGCTTGCCGGAGAGAACCCCAAGCAGGCGCAGATGCGCGTCATGTCCTACCTCAACATCACCCGGTTCATGCCGACGCTTCTCGACCGCAAGGACCGGATGAGCATGGGCGTTGGCCTGGAAGTCCGCGTTCCTTACTGCGACCACCGGCTCGTTCAGTATGTATTCAATATTCCCTGGGAAATCAAGACGGTCGGAGGCCGGGAGAAAGGCATTCTGCGCAAAGCGCTCGAAGGCATCCTGCCTGACGACGTCCTCTACCGGAAGAAGAGCCCTTACCCCAAGACGCATAATCCCAATTATTTAAGCGCCGTACGGAGCCGGGCCTTGGCGGTGCTCGACGATCCGTCTTCCCCTCTGCTGCAGCTTGTCGATGCCGCCCAGATCCGGGAAATCGCCGCTTCGCCCGAATCCTCCAGCAACCTGCCCTGGTTCGGCCAGTTGATGAGCGGCCCGCAGCTCTTTGCCTATCTTGCCCAGGTGGACCTCTGGCTGCGGACGTATAACGTTACGATTAAATGACTTAGATGAGTAAACGCTAAATGACCGATTAAAAACCCGCTTAATCAGCGGGTTTCGCTATGTCCGGCTATGGGCTGCCAACCCGGCAGCCTGATGGAATGCAGCCTATCCTAGCTGCCCGGGCGCGGGGGCGGGGAACTGGTATTCGTCTTATTCACCGCTCCAACCGCCACGCTCACGGTCACCTTCGCCCCGCCGGCAGGGGTATTCTCAAGCAACAGCTTCCCTCCGTGCTGCTGCGCGGCGGATTCCGTGATGCTGAGGCCCATGCCGTGGTGGCGGCCGGACGCCCGGCTCCGGTCGCCCATATAGAACTGCGCTGCGGCTTCCCGCAATTCGGCCGGGGAGAAGCCGCAGCCGGTATCCGTAACGGTGAAGAATACGGCGGCCCCATCGCTTCGGACCTCCAGGGTTACGCTCCCCTGCGAAGGGGTGTGCTCGACGGCATTGGCGATCACATTGACGATGCCCCGCAGAAGCAGGTCCTTATTCATCGGAATGCGCTCGGGCAGCGCCTCCTGAACACGAACCTGCGCTGCCATGTTCTTGCCCGCGCACAGAGCCCGCAGCGGGTTCTCCAGCTCTTCAAGGAAGTCCCGAAGACGTACCGGCGCCGTTCTCTGTACGGCGGTGGACTGCATGCCGGACAAATCGATGACCTCCTGCACGAAGGCTTCGATGTCCTCCGCGCTCTTCAGGATGTACCCGTTGCATTCCCGCTGAACCTCGTCCCGGGTCATCTCCTGCAGCAGCTCTGCATTGCCCCGGATGATCGTCAGCGGGGTCTTGATGTCGTGCGCCAGCGCGGAGATCTGCTCGCGCCGGGTACGCTCCAGCTCCCACTGCCGGGTCAAGGAAGCGCGCAGAGCGTCCTTCATCTGCTCCAGAGAAGCCAGCACTTCATCAATCTCCCGGATGCCGCTCGGCTTCGCGGAGAACTCCAGATTCTCGCGCCGAATATGATCCGTAGCTTCCTGGAGACCGGCCATCTTCTGCGTCAGCTTCCGGCCGAACCGGGCCGCGAGAACGGCGGCCAGCAGCAGAATCCCGAGGATGAAGAGCAGAATGCCCAGAAGCTGCGGATTCGGCAGGTGACTGCGCAGCCAGGGCGAATCGTACTGCGGCGTCAGGCTATACCGGAAGATCCAATAGGCCTCTCCGCTTCGAACAGCGGTATAGAAGTGCGAGTCCCGGCTCTTGCCCTCACGGGCGATCTTCCAGGCGCGGCTTGCCTCCCGTTCGCTCAGACTGCCGGACAGCCGCTTGCCTTCCGCGGTAAATACGGCATAATCCGCCAGCTTCGGCGCGAAGCCGGACCCAAGGCTGCCGCTTGCAAGCTGCTCCTTGGCGAAGGCAATCTCCTTCTCCGCGTAGTTGGCGGGCAGCACTACATTGAAGGAGAACGCGGCCGTGAACAACCCCAGCAAGAGGAGGAGCAGCAGGATGGTGCCCGCGCTGAGGAAGAGAAGGTATTGCAGAAAAAAGGTGCGCAGGCGCATCTTTGACACTTTTGCTACAGCTTCCACTTGTAACCAATCCCCCAGACCGTCCCGATGGCTTCGATGTCCGCTTGGTTCAGCTTGGCGCGGATGTTCTTGATGTGCTCTGTAATGGCGCTGCTGTCGCTCTCGCCCTCAAAGCCGAAGACCGCCTCATAGATATGCTCTTTGGAGAAGACCTGTCCCCGGTTCCGCGCCAGGAATTCGCAGATTTCGTATTCGCTCTTAGTCAGGGGCACCTTCCGGCCGCAGACGAACAGTTCTTTCCCCGAGAGATTGAAATGAACGTGATCCAAACAGAGCACCCTCCGCCGCTCCCGCCGCTCCCGTCTGAGGTGGGCGTTGATCCGTGCCCGCAGAGCCCCGATTCCGAAGGGCTTCAGAAGATACTCGTCCGCTCCCAGCCCCAGGCCGTACATCAGATCGCTCTCCAGCGTCTTCGCCGTCAGGAACAGAATCGGGCAATCCACCGCTGTGCGGATCTCCCGGCATAGCGTAAATCCGTCAATGCCGGGCATCATTACATCGAGCAGGATCAGGTCATAGATTCCCAGATTCAGCCCGCGCACCAGGGCCGGATCGCGGAGTGTGGTGACGAGATGGCCATCGGCGCTCAAAGCCCTCTCGATCAGCGCCAAGATGGCGGGTTCGTCGTCGACAGCGAGTATTTGGGTCATATACGGTTCCCCCCGGTTTCTAAGCAGTCTGGCCTAACGATCAGCCGTCCGCCCTTCCCAGCGATTAAACCAGAAGCCGGACAGGACGGCAGCCGTTAACGTTGCAAGGATACATCCGGCAATTCCGGCATCTGCCTGCAATTCGCGAAGAGGAAGCGAAGTTCCTGCCCAGTGAAGCGTCCAGACCGAAATCAGGCGGACACCCCAGGCAAAAGGCACATACGGCCAAATCCCCTCGCCCAAACCGGTCAGCATCAGGGCTGCCGTCAGACTTCCTCCGATTCCGATTCCGATGGACGGTCCGCGGCCGAGCCGCAGGCTGATGTAGCTGTGCAGCAGATAGAGAAACATATTGCACCCGAACAGAAGACCGGCCCCGCTCCAGTAAAAGGCCATTCCCAGGCTGTCCTCTCCCAGCAGCTCGCGAAACCCGATGCCGAACAAGGCGACGGCTGCCAGGACAGCGCCGAGACCATAGACCAGCAGCAGCAGCAGCTTGCTGGCATAGACCTTGATCCGCAGGGCAGGAAGCGCCAGCATCCCCTGAAACTGCCCCGCCGCCTCCTGCTCGGCCATCATGGAACAGATCAGGGCAATCAGGGTGGGCATCGCGCAGCCCAGTACTTGAAGATACGCCTGCACCTTGTCGGCAGCGCTCCACGGCGAGTAGGAGTAATAGGCCAGGAAGACCGCAGCCGCGAGGAGCGGAGCCAGCAGATGAAGGAGCAGGAAGGGCGTGCGCCGGGTCTTGAGCAGGTCGGCCTTGAAGAGTGCGGACAAAGAAGCCATGCTACTTCGCCTCCTGCTTGCTGAAGCTCCGCCCGGTAAGGAAGAAGAGCAAGGCGAACCAGGCGAGCGAGACCAGCGCACTCGGCAAAATCATGTTCGTGCTGTTCCATGGACTGTCCGACGGAACCGGCAGCCCATTCGGCAGAATGCCGAGCACCGGGCACATCAGCCGGAACGTAATCGTATAGGGCATGAAATCCCACAGCCCTCCTATGTCAAACGTGACCACGCCTGCAACGTTCAAGGCCATATTTACCAGTACGGCGGCGAATAGTCCCCGGCGTGCGGACAGGAACAGACACAGCGGGATCTGCCACAGAAGGGTCAGGAAGATCAGCAGACTGCCGGCCGCGCTGTCCGTCAGCGGTATGGAAGAGCCGAACAGCCAGCCGCCGGTTGAGATGCCGACGAAGAACAGCAGGCTGGTGAACAGGAGCCAGCCGGTGACAGCGGCGGTCTTGGCGGACCAGTGGGACTGCGGGTGAAGGGGCAGCGCGAGCAGAGCGCGGCACTTCATCTGCGTGTCCTTTTGCATGGCGAGTGAACAGGTCAGGGTCAATGCTCCGGGAAGCAGCATCGTGTACCACCAGTTATAGGCCCCTGTCTGAAAATACCGTCCGCCCATGAGAATGCCGCAGAGCGCCAGCGTGAACAGCGGTGCGATCCAGATCAGCCAAGGAATGAAGGTGCGCCGCCATTTCAGGCGCTCCGCGCTAATAAGCCGCAGCATCAGCATGAACGTCACCCGCCCCCCGGTTCGCGGCAGCCACCCGCATGAACAAGGCCTCCAGCTCTGCGCCATACGGCGCAGCGCCCTGGTAACCCAGCCGTCCTCCGGCGATAATCCCGATCTGATCGACCACCTGCTCCACTTCGGAGAGGATATGGCTTGACAGAATGACGGTGATCCCTTGCGCGGGAAAAGACCGGATCAATTCGCGCAGCTCTTGAATCCCGATCGGGTCAAGTCCGTTCGTCGGTTCATCAAGGATGAGCAGCTTCGGATGATTCAGCAGCGCAATCGCGATGCCGAGCCGCTGCTTCATGCCCATGGAGAACTGCCCGGCACGCTTCTTCCCCGTGTGGGCCAGATCGACTAGCGCCAGCGTCTCGGCAATCCGCGATTCCGGCAGACCCAGCGCCAGGGTCCGCACCTTGAGATTCTCCCGGGCCGTCAGGTTCTCATACAGCGGAGGCGATTCAATCAAGACGCCGATCTCGCTCAGATCCTTCCGGCTCCAGTCGTGGCCCTGATAGACCATTCGCCCAGAATCCGGCCGCAGCATACCCGCCATCATCTTCAGCGTCGTTGACTTCCCCGCGCCGTTAGGCCCGAGCAGCCCATAGACCGAGTTCCGGGGAACCGCCAGCGAGACATGCTCCAGAGCCGGTTGTCTGTTGTAGCTCTTACATAAATTCTCGGTGTACAAAATCAGATCCGTCATTTAATATCCTCCCTTTCTGCTTAGCCAGTGTAAAGGAGGGATCTAAGGAATTTGTAAGGAAACCGTCCGAACTTACACATTCCTGCACTAAAACAAGCGGAGATGCCGGGCATCTCCGCTTGTTAACAGGAATAATATAGCTTAAAAATTGAAGTTGTCCGGGTCCGGGCCGAAGCGGCTGTTCTTGTTCAGCCCTTCGATCGCCGTAACGTCCTCGTCGCTCAGCGTGAAGTCGAAGATGCCGGCATTCTCGCGGATGCGCTTCTCGTGTACCGACTTCGGAATGGTGATAACGCCCTGCTGGATATCCCAGCGCAGCACAATCTGGGCCGGCGTCCGCTCGTATTTGGCGGCGAGCTCCTGAAGCAGCGGCAGGTCCAGATGGCCCTGCATAAGCGGACTCCAGGCTTCCAGCTGGATTCCCCGCTCCTTGGCATAAGCCAGCAGATCGCGCTGGCTCAGCAGCGGATGGAACTCGACCTGGTCTACGGCCGGAACGACGCCGGTGTCCTCGATGATTTCGTTCAAATGGTGCGGCTGGAAGTTGCTGACGCCGATGGACTTGACGAGCCCTTCCTTCTGGAGATGGACAAGCGCCTTCCAGCTCTCGCGGTACTTGTCCTTGACCGGCCAGTGGATCAGATAGAGATCAAGCTGCTCCAGTCCCAGCTTCCGGCGGCTCTCCTCGAATGCCTTCAGCGTTTCTTCGTAGCCTTGATCGCTGTTCCACAGCTTGGTGGTGATGAACAGCTCCTCCCGGGCCACACCCGAATCTCGAATGCCCTGCGCGACGCCGGCCTCGTTCTTGTAGGCCGCCGCCGTATCAATGCTGCGGTAGCCCAGCTCAATGGCCGTCCGTACCGCGCTTGCAGCCTCGTCGTCGCCGACCTGCCAGACGCCCAGTCCCAGCCAAGGCATTGTGAATCCGTCGTTTAATGTAGGTCCGCCGGTAAACGGCCCGTTGAATGTACTCATAGGGGTAGTCCTCCCGAATTCGAATTTAGTTCTGTCTGTCCTACCATCCCTTAACACCGCTGCCGTCCGTTCAAGCAGTTCCGCGCCAAAAAATCATGCCTTCGGCTTGCCGATCAGCCGGAAGTCGTCATAATGGAAGCCCGGCGCTACGATACAGGAGACGAGCACCGGCTCGTCTCCGAGCGGATAGGCCGACTGCCAGACCTTGGCCGGCACCAGCGCCTGCGGCTGCTGTCCGGCCGCCGTATCGAGGCCCAGCACCAGTTCCGTCACCTCGCCGGGCTGATCGCCGTCTCCGCCGAGACGAAGACTCAGCGGGCTTCCGGCATGCCACAGCCACAGCTCGTCCGACAGCACCTGATGCCACTCGGAGAACTCGTCCGGATGCAGCAGGAAATAAATCGAAGAGGCCGCGGGACGCGGACCGGAATAAGCTTCGCCCAGCAGCTCCGGGGAAATCTGAACCGAGGATTTCCACAGTTCCCGGTGCCATCCGCCTTCTACATGGGGTTCAAGACCAAGCGCTTCTACATAAGGGGAAACGGGTTTATTCGTCATTGTGCTTCGACTCCCTTGCCTGTTGGTTTCTCTCCCCCCTACTTTACCGCAAGCGGCCTTCCCGTGCAAAAGGTTGTCCGAAGCTTCCGTTCTTTCATCAAAAAAAGCGGCCGGTTGCCCGGCCGCATCCCATCCTTAGCTTCTCTTGGAATCCTGAAAAATATCCGCCTGCCGTGCCGCACATGCCAGCCAGGCTTAACCCCTGCGCCCGGCCCGCTTATCCGTCAGCGCACGCAGTGCGGCGCCGCGGTGGCTGACCGCCTGCTTCTCCTCCAGCGTAAGCTCCGCCATCGTCTTCTCGTACTCCGGCAGGTAGAAGAGCGGGTCGTATCCGAAGCCTCCGCCCCCGGCGGGCTCGGAAGTGATCCAGCCCTCCACGAAGCCTTCCGCCGTCAGTTCGCTTGCGTCGGCGGGATCATAGAGCGACAGGGCGCAGACGAAGCGGGCCGGACTCAGCAGAGGCTGGTCCGTATCTTCGCCCTGCTTCAGCTTCTCCAGCTCGCCGAGAAGCTTCGCATTGTTGGAGGAGTCGGTCGCTCCGGCCCCGCTGTAGCGGGCGGAGTATACGCCGGGCCGGCCCTCCAGCGCATCCACGCACAGCCCCGAATCGTCGGCCAGCACCGGCAGGCCCAGCGCCTCCGCAATCGTCTTCGACTTCAGCCGGGCATTCTCTGCGAAGGTCGATCCGGTCTCTTCCACCTCGGGCAGACCGGGATAGTCGGCGAGGCTGCGAACCTCCAGTCCGAGCGGCTCCAGCGCATGGCGGAACTCCCGGGCTTTGCCCTCATTGCGGGTCGCTACGATGAGAAGGTTCCGGAGTTTCTCCATGCTTCACGCCTCCCGCGACGGCCGGTTTGAGCCGATTTTGAGTTCCAAGGCTCCAAGCGCCCTGCGCTGGGCTTCAATCAGTTCCAGCACCCCGGATTCGCCGAGCTCCAGCAGCCGGTTCAGCTCGCTGCGCGAGAACGGACGCTCTTCGCCGGTGCCCTGCAGCTCGACGAATTCGCCGCTGCCGGTCATCACGACATTCATATCGACAGCCGCCTTGGAGTCTTCCTCATAGCACAGATCCAGCAGCGGGGTGCCGCCGACAATGCCGACGCTGACAGCTGCCAGATAATCGGTGATCGGGAAGACCGGCAGCTTGTGCTGGACGGCAATCCGGTCCACGGCGTAGACCAAGGCCACGAACGCCCCGGTGATCGACGCCGTCCGGGTTCCCCCGTCGGCTTGAATAACGTCGCAGTCCAGCGTGATGCTGCGCTCTCCGAGCGCCTGCAGATTGACGACCGACCGAAGAGCCCGGCCGATCAGCCGCTGAATCTCCATCGTCCGTCCCGTCAGCTTGCCGCGGGCCGCTTCCCGCTGGTTGCGCGTGCCTGTTGCACGGGGCAGCATGGAATATTCGGCTGTGACCCAGCCCTTGCCCTGCCCTTTCAGAAACGGCGGTACTTTCTCTTCCACGGTCGCCGTGCAGATTACCTTCGTGTCTCCCATCTCGATCAGAACCGAGCCTTCCGCGTATTTATTGACCTGGGTCGTAATCGTGATCGGCCGTATCCGTTCCTCATTCCGCCCGTTTGCTCTCATAGGTTATGCCTCCTGCTTATCGTTAGCGATCTTGGTGATGCACGGTTCATTCTACCAAAGTGCGGACGCAAAAGCACCTTCTTCCATCCGGACCGCCCAACGGAACAAGCCCATTCCTCGGGGAATGGGCGGTCCGCCGGCCTGTTCTACAGCGCCAGCTCGTTGATATACTGCGGCGCCGACACCGGCTGGCCGTAATCGACGTTGTCGCTGCCTTTGACCGTCTCCTTGCCGTTCAAGCGGACTTGGACCAGAGAATCGTCGGCATTCTGGGAGAGCGTCAGCACGACCGATTCCAGAAATTCCGCCGGAACCGCGTCGGTGTCGCCGAACATATCGTCCGTCAGCGCCACATTCACGACGCCGTTCTGCTCTTTGCGGACCGACTCCAGCTTCGTACCCGAAGTCAGGACGCTCTCCAGACCGTCTCCCGCATCGGGACCGGCAATCAGCTCCTGCATGGCGGCTTGAAGCGGATCGTGTCCGGGATCGACATACCGGGTCACCGGCACATAGTAGGACTCGCCTTCCGGCGTTACCGAGGCAAAATACACGGTGACCGCGCTGGAATTCGTCGTCATTCCCTTCTTCTCCAGATTGATGCCGAGGCTGCGCGTCAGCGGCCGGTCCAGCGGCGTCTTCAGCAGCGGCATTTCCGTCAGGTTCTTGCCGTTCAGCATGAGCCGGACGCCGCTGACGCCGTCTTCTCCCGTAAGCGTCCAGGCCACCGCCTCCAGCACCTTGCGTTCATCCGCCGCGCGGTAATCCGTGAAGCTGCCCCCGAATTCGACCACAGCCGTCCCTTTATCCACGCTCACATTCTTGATGACAGTGCCGGCAGGAAGAACGCCGTGGAAGCCTTGAGGCAGGGAAGCGGCATAAGCGCCGCCTTCGACCAGAGCTTCCAGCGACTGCTTCAGCGCATCCGCGCTTCCCGAACCCGGCAGCTTGAGCGCAATCGGAGCCAAGAGGCCGCTGTCGTTCTGGAGATATACAGCGGTTCGCGGCTCCTCCTCCTTCGAGGCCGGGCTTGCCGGTCCCCCGCTTCCGTCCTCTGTCACGGAAGCGCTGGCCGGAAGGGCGCCGGTCTCGTCAGCGGTCGGAGCTGCCGATTCCCCGGTTCCCGCAGCGGCGACCGTGGAATCCGGAGCGCTTCCGTCTGCGGAAGAGAAGACGCCGGCCTCGCCTCCGCCCGCCGTCTGGAGCATCTGCGCCTCCACTTCTGCGGGCGGCGGGTCAATGGCGGAGGCATTCTCCGATCCGAACAGGCTGCAGCCCGACAGGGTCAGCGGCACCGCCAGCAGACAGGCGGCGGAAATGCCAATCATTTTCTTGCGATGATTCATGGTCTCTTGGCCCCTTTCATTACATCCGTTTCGTACGGGTTGTACTGCTATGTATACGAGCCCCCGGGATGAAAAAGACCCGCCGGTCTCCAAAAAACCGTACGCCCTTTCACCGCCGCCAAGCAAAGGAACGGCGCATAAGGGAACGCCGCTCGACAAATACTTCCGGTACACGTACAATTTGCTTACGGACTACCGCTACTAATTCGCGACCTGGGGTGATATTCATGGGTGAGGCCAAAATGCCATACAGTCTGAACAGCAAAGCCGTCGCGCAGGCGACCAAGGCTTGGCTGCATACACGCGGAGTGAGAGTAGAAGAAATCGCAGAGCTTGTCATGCTGCTGCAGCGGAAGTATTACCCTTCCCTGACCATGGAAGAGTGCGTGCACAATGTCGAGATGGTGCTCAGCAAGCGCGAAGTGCAGAACGCGGTGCTGACCGGCATCCAGCTGGATGTCATGGCGGAGGAAGGCAAGCTCTTCCCGCCGCTTCAGGATATGATCGAGAACGATGAGGGATTGTACGGCGTGGACGAGATTCTGGCGTTCTCCATCGTCAACGTCTATGGAAGCATCGGATTCACCAATTACGGGTATGTCGATAAGCTGAAGCCGGGCGTACTGGAGAGGCTGAACGACAAAAGCACCGGGGAAGTCCATACCTTCCTCGATGATATCGTCGGCGCTGTCGCGGCCGCGGCAAGCAGCCGGATCGCTCACCGCAAGCAGGCGGAGCGGGAGCAGGATCTGGGCCTCCCGCATCAGCCGGAAGAACTGGAAGCCGCCTCTGCTCCGAAGGCGGGCAGCAGGGCGGATGAGGCGGCCGTCACCGGGGAGGAGCCGCAGGAATAGCGGCCCGGACCCGCTCACAGCCCAAACAGCCCGGCGCGGTCCAAGTCAGAGGATGACTTGGACCGCGCCGGGCTGTTCTTTTGCGCCGGATACGCTTGTCCTGATCCTGATCGGGTTAGGCCGGGGTGGTCCCGATTAGAGCAGCTCTCTCCGCAGCTCTTCGGTGCTCTTCGGGCTCAGGTAGCCCAGCGGAATATCAAATACCGTCTTGGCGCCGCTTGCGCCCTCGCGGTTCAACCGGACGGCAGCTCTCGCATAAGCTACCAGCACACTGGCCGTGAACTCGGGATTGCTCTCCAGCTTCAGTCCGAACTCTACAAGCTGCTTCGTTCCTTCGCCCGTCTCGCCGCTGCGGATCACGAACCCGCCGTGCGGCATGCCGCTGTGCTCGCGCTTCAGCTCTTCCTCCGTGATGAACGTGACGGTCGTGTCGTAATCCGCAAAGTAATTCGGCATCGTCACAATCTCCCGCTCGATCGCGGCAAGATCCGCGCCCTCTTCAGCCACGACATAGCAATGGCGGGTATGCTTCTCGCGGGTGGCCAGCTCCGGCGTCTCGCCGGAACGAATCCGGTCGATAACCGCTTCCACCGGAACGGTATACTGAACGCCCGCTTTAACTCCCGGCACCCGTCGGATAGCGTCGGAGTGGCCTTGGCTGACGCCCTTGCCCCAGAACGTGTATTCCTTGCCTTGAGGCAGAATCGCTTCGGCCAGCAGCCGGTTCATCGAGAACAATCCGGGGTCCCAGCCCGTCGAGATGACGCTCACTTGTCCCGATTTCCGGGCCGCTTCGTCAACGGCACCGAAGAACGCCGGGATTTTGGCATGGGTGTCAAAGCTGTCCACCGTGTTGAACAGCGAAGCGGCAGCCGGAGTCTGCTCGGGCAGATCGGTCGCCGACCCGCCGCACAGAATCATCACGTCGATCTCGCCGCGATAAGCTTCCATGGCCGAGACATGCTCGAACCGCAGACCTTCCTCATGCTCCATGGTCTTCGGGTCTCGTCTCGTAAAGACCGCCACCAGTTCCATATCCGAATTCTGTTCAAGGGCCATCCGAACCCCTCGGCCCAGATTGCCGTACCCTACAATACCGACTTTCAAAGTTGAAGACATCTCGCTCAGACCTCCATTTACGCTGATATTGCTCCAGTATA
The DNA here is from genome assembly GCF_031470375.1 of Paenibacillus glufosinatiresistens. NCBI lineage: Bacteria > Bacillati > Bacillota > Bacilli > Caryophanales > Paenibacillaceae > Paenibacillus > Paenibacillus glufosinatiresistens. The sequence continues at coordinate 39,967 of NZ_JAVFHT010000011.1, read as the reverse complement.
CCTGACGCTGCTTGTGAGATGCAAAGAGCAGGGCGCTAAGCTCTGTCGATAATGCTGAATTCGCCCTTCTCGTTGATCTCGGCGCAGGCGATTCTCGGATCTTGGCCGGAGAAGCCACCGGCCAGCCGAACGGCGACATGCCCGTATTCCCTTTTCGTCTCTCCCTCCGCTTCAGATCTACCCTCTGCCGGCAGCGTACATCGCTATATAAACAAGGGCTGCCACGACGATTACAGCCGTTGAAATCGAAGACAGGCACAGAAAGAACATATAATAATTCTTCTCCTTTGAATTCCCGACGACGGACACCCCCTTATGACTTTAAATGTAAAAACACCATAAAAATAGATCAAGGCACCCCGTCTCTAAAGACGGAATGCCTAATGCCACTCACCATATCATGTGCTTGCTGGAATGTCAATTCAAATCTGGAAGATATGGAAGATCAGTGAATCCGGTCATCCCAAGCGAAAAAAGACAGTCTCTCCTTCCGCCTGCTCCGCCCGGCCGCGGCGGACCAGCTCGGCCAGATGCGCGAGCGTCTCGCTCATCGCAAAGCGAAGCTGGTGAATGCCCGCCGCGCGCCCCGGCGGGAACAATCCCCCGCACACTTCCCAGCCGGTGCGGGGTCCTTCTGCCAGGAGCGCCTCGGTCTCGTCGAGGCGCTCCTCGTGGTGGCGCAGCAGGCTGGCCGTCCGCTCCGCGAAGCCGTGGAACGGCTCGCGGTGACCGGGCAGCGCCAGCAGCGCCGGCAGACAGCCCAGCTCGCGCAGGCCGTCTAGGTAGCGCAGCAGCGGCTGGGCGTCGCTGCCCGGCAGCAGGCTGACGTTCGGCGAGATGCGCGGCAGCACAGCGTCGCCGCACAGCACCAGCCCGTCGGCCTCGCTGAAGAAGGACCGGTGCCCCGGCGCATGCCCGCCGGTCTCCAGCACCCGCCACTTCCGCCCGCCGAATTCGGGCGGAAGGGCATCTGTGGTCACGTCCGGCTGCGGCGTGACCTGGGGGACGAAGCCGGCGAGATGCTCCGCGAGCCGGCTTGTCCATTCTTCCGGCATGCCGTGCCGCCGGAAGAACGCCGGCAGGCGGCGGTCCATCTCCGCCGCCGGGCCCCACATCAGGTCCGCCTCGGCGGCGGCCCGGGCGGACATATAGACCGGGCAGCCGCCGCTCCGCGACTGCATCAGGCCCGCCAGGCCGTAGTGATCCGGGTGATGGTGGGTCACCATCACCTGCCGGATATCCCGCCAGACCAGGCCGAGCTTCGCCAGCGCCGAATCCCATACCGCCTCGGCTTCCGGGCTGCGCGGTCCGGGATCGACCACGCTGATGCCGCCGTCCGGCTCCGCCAGCAGATAGGCGTTCACCTGCCGGAGCGGCGGAAGCATCGGCACCGACAGCCGCCGGATGCCCTCGGCCACGGCGGTCACTTCACCCGGTGCCGGCGCAGCCGGACGTTCCCCCTGCGCCGGCGGCAGGCCCGCTCCCGCTCGGGCTTCCATTCCTTCCGGATGCTTCGTCGGCCGCGTCATTATGGCCTTCTTCCGACGAAGATCATCCGCGGCGATTCCGCGCCCCGGTATTCCTCCTCGTCGTAGCTTCCGTGCACCTGATCAATCACAAGCCCCGCTTCCTTGATCAGGGCGCTGAATTTCTCCAGGTCATAGAGCTTCACCCGCTCCAGATAGTGCCGGGGCTCGCCTCCGGCTCTCGCTGTCAACGTAATCTCCTTCTTGACATAACCGTCCCCGATCCGCCGCCGCTCGTCGATCAGCGTCTCGCCGTCCTCCCGGACCGAATGCGGCACCAGATGCGCCGCCACATATTCCGGGCTCAAGAAATCAATAATATACCGCCCGCCCGGCTTCAGCATCCGCCGAATTTCTCCCAGCACCTTCAGGTGCTCCGCATCCTCCTCGAAGTAGCCGAAGGACGTGAACAGATTGACTACCGCGTCAAAACCGCCGCCAAGCGGCAGCTTCCGCATGTCGGACCGGACCCAGGCCACACGGTCCGCTCCCTCCTGCGCCCGCGCTTCGCGCAGCAGCGCTTCCGACAGATCGACGCCGGTCACCTCGTAGCCGGCCTCCGCCAGCGCCAGCGAATGACGGCCCATCCCGCAGCACAGATCCAGCACCTTCGCTCCCTGCGGCAGGTCCAGCCAGCCGATCATCGTCTCGACTTCCCGCCGCGCGCCGCCGAAATCCCGGTGCCGGTATACAATCAGATAGTCCTCGCCAAAGCTCTCCTCATACCACTCGCTCATCCCGTTCTCTCCTTCCGCCGCCGTCCGCCTGGCCGCGCTCTCTATGTAGATCCACTAAGTTTAACGCTTATTGTACTCTGCACAGCGGCAAACACCAAGCACGAATATCACGTTTCATCCCTTCCGGCGCGAAGGAGGCCGGACTCAAGGCCTTGCAGCCTTGATCCGGCCCCCGAATAGACGCGCCGTTTTGCAAAGGGAGAGCGGCGTCCGTTTACGACATGCCTTCCTTACGTTCTTCCTTGCTTTCTTCTTTCCGCTGTTCCATCTGTTCTTCTTTACTTTCTTCCTTCTGCTCTTCCTTCTGCTCTTCCTGGCGCTCCTGCGTTGCGCCGGCCTTGTCTTCATCCGTGTCGTCTGTACCTGCCGCCTTCGGCAGATTCCGCAGATAGACCCGGGCCTCGTAAGGCCGCAGCGGCAGCTTGCGCAGATCCTCGCCTTTCTCTTGCGGGCAGTTGCTGATCAGCAGCTGCCACCCTTCCGCGTCCAGTTCGGCCGGGAGCCCGAACACCGGGTGCCGGTCGAAGAAATTCAGAACGACCAGCGCCTGCTGGTCTTCCAGAGTCCGCGTATACGCATAAATCTCCATGTGAAGCGGAAGGAGCAGCTTGTATTCGCCGTACACAAAGACCAGATGCTCTTTGCGCAGCGCAATCAGCTTCTTATAGTGATAATAGATCGATTCCGGGTCCCGGAGCGCCTGATCGACGTTGATCTCCGCATAGTTTGAGTTGACGCTGATCCAGGGCTCGCCCGTGGTGAAGCCTCCGTTCTCCTCCGCGCTCCACTGCATCGGCGTCCGGGCGTTGTCCCGGCTTTTGAGATGAATCGACTTCATGATTTCCTCATGCGGGACGCCGCTGTTGCGGCGTTCTTCATAGTAATTCAGGGTCTCCACATCGCGGTAATCGTCGATCGACTCGAAGGAGACATTCGTCATTCCGATTTCTTCCCCCTGATAAATATAAGGCGTGCCTTCAAGCGTCAGCAGAAAGGTTGCCAGCATTTTGGCGGAGGAGATCCGGAATTTCACATCGTCGCCGAAGCGGGAGACGGACCGGGGCTGGTCATGGTTGCAGAGATAGTTGGCGTTCCATCCCCGGTTGTGAAGCGTCGTCTGCCAGTTGCTGATAATCTTCTTCAGCTCCAGCAGGTTCCACGGCACCACGTCCCACTTGCCGCTGCCCGCCGAAGCCGCATCCAGGAACATATGCTCGAACTGGAACGTCATGTTCAGCTCCCTGCGTCCGTCCCCGACATAATCGAGGGCCTGCTCCGGCCCGAGCCCGGACGTCTCGCCAACCGTCATAATGTCGTAGTAATACAGCACCTTGTCGTTCAGGTTCTGCAGCAGCGTGTGAACATGCTCCAGATTCGAGAACATCTCGTAGGCGCGCACCGTCTTGGCGTTGTCCGGGTTGTGGGCGTCGGGCAGGCCGACGGCCTTGACGATATGGGCGATGGCGTCGAAGCGGAAGCCGTCCACGCCTTTACGCAGCCACCAGGCCACCATGTCATGCAGCTCTCCGATCACCTTCGGATTCTCCCAATTCAGGTCGGGCTGGAACCGGGAGTAGAGGTGCAGATAATATTCATCCGTCGTTTCGTCGTATTCCCAGACCGAACCGCTGAAATACGATTCCCAGTTGTTCGGGGGTCCGCCGTTCTTGCCTTTGCGCCAGATATAATAATCCCGCTTCGGGTTGTCCTTCGACTTGCGGGACTCGATGAACCAGGGATGCTTGTGAGAAGTGTGGTTCAGCACCAGATCCATCATCAGCTTCATGCCGCGGGCGTGGATTTCCCGGAGCATCAGGTCAAAATCGTCCATCGTTCCGAATTCCTTCATGATGTCCCGGTAATCGCTGATGTCATAGCCGTTGTCATGGTTCGGCGATTTATAGATCGGGCATACCCAGATCACGTCCACGCCAAGATCCTTGAGATAGTCGAGCCGGGAGACAATCCCGCGCAGATCGCCGATGCCGTCCCCGTTCGAGTCCATGAAGCTGATCGGATAAATCTGGTATACGATGCTTTCCTTCCACCATTTCGGATTCATAGGAGTCCTCCGCTTTCCTTGAGTTCTGGGCGCAGTCCGGCCGAAGCCGGCCGAAGACACATTATTATATCTTTACCACAGAGCAGCGCGGGGATAACGGCAGTTCCTCTTCGTTTTGCGGCGATTTCCGTTTATACCAAAAAGCCGGCCGACAGGGAGACCCTGACCGGCCGGCTCGACATCCGATTTCCCGGTAATCGAATTACCGGATCTGTCCGAAGTTCCTTCACACCGCGTCCTTCTGGGACAGGCGGTCTTCCTCCAGCCATTCCAGCAGCAGCGGCTCGGGCACGTTCGCCTTCTGCCGCTCCGCATAATCCCGGACACGCTCCAGCAGCCGGGCCGACTCCGTCCCGTCCGCTTGCGCCCCGAGGAGCCGAAGCGCATGCTCGACTCCCGCCGTTCCGGAATGCTTGCCGAGAACGAAGCAGTGTTCCCGGCCGACGTCTCCCGGAGGCAGCATCTGATACGTGGCGGGGTCCTTCATCAGCCCGTCCACATGAATGCCGGACTCGTGCGTGAACGCCAGCCGGCCGACGACCGGCTTGGCATCGCCGACGTTCCGCCCGGAAGCGGCGATCACATAGTCCGCCAGAGGCTTCAGCAGCTCTGCCCGGACCGTCGTCTCGCCGCCGTAGAGGCAGCGCCAGGCCAGCGCCACTTCCTCCATGGCCGCATTGCCGGTCCGTTCTCCGATTCCGGCCACCGTGGTGCTGGCCCAGGTGGCTCCTGCGGCGATGCCGCTCAAGGTTACCGCCGCCGCCAGGCCAAAGTCGTTGTGGCAGTGCACCTCCAGCTCGATGTCTCCCGGAACCTCGCCCAGAAGCGCGGCGATCCGCTCCGCCATCTGGCCGGGATGATGCGCGGACACCGTATCGGCGTACCGGAACCAGCGCACGCCTTCCTTGTAGAGCGCGCGGATCAGCTCCGCCAGGAACGGCAGGCTGGCCCGGGAGGAATCCTCCATGCCTACCGATACCGTCATTCCCCGCCGAAGCCCGTATTCGCACGCCCGCAGCAGCTTGTTCAGTCCCTCGGCGGGCGTCAGACCCAGCTTGCCTTGGAGCTGAACGGCGGAGACGGGAATGGAGATATGACTCCAGGCTACTCCCGTCTCCCGCGCCTTGTCGATATCGCCCGGGACGGCCCGGTTCCAGGTCATCAGCTTCATCGGCAGATTCAGCGCTGCCAGCTCCGCGATATCCTCCTGTTCTTTCCGGCCCATGGCCGGAATGCCCACTTCCGCCTGCTCAACGCCGCATTCTGACAACATCCGGGCAATGTTCAGCTTCTCCGCCCTCGTAAATGAAACTCCCGCAGCCTGTTCCCCGTCCCTGAGCGTCGTATCGCACAGTCTGAGCTTCTTCACGGTCAGCCTCCTTCTACGCAGCAAGCGCAATTCGGATTCCGGGTGAGACGGACGCTGTAGGAGGTAAAGTCGAGCGAATGGAAACGGTGCATCACGTTCATATAGGTCGTCCCTACCCTTGTTATCCATTTTACGGCTTCCAGCGCGGCCAGACAACCTGCCATGCCGGAAGTCGCCCCGAGAACCGGAAATCCGAGGGGCTCCCAAGGCGGCATTCCCTGCGGATAGAGACATTCGAGACAAGGCGTCTCGCCGGGAACAACGGTGGTCAGCGAGATTTCAAAGCCGTACATGGCGGCTTCGATCATCGGTGTGCGCGATTGAACGCAGAGGCGGTTCAAGATATAGCGCTCCGGAAAATCATACCGGGCGTCGATGACAATGTCGGCGCTCTCCACCCAGGAGCGGGACTGGTCCTCCGTAATCCGCGCATTGTAGCCCTCAATCTCCACCCCGGGATTGAGGCGCCGCAGATGCGAAACGGCGGTCTCCATCCGCTCCAGTCCGAGATGGGCGGTGTCCATCAGAATCTGGCGGTTCAGGTCCGGTTCGGCAATCACGCCCTCATGGGCCAGGATCAGCTTGCCGATGCCCGCCGCGGCCAGATACAGAGCCGCCGTTCCGCCAAGACCGCCGATTCCGGCCACCAGTACCGTGGCCCGCCTCAACGCCTCCTGGCCCGAAGCGCCAAGCAGCGCAAGCTGGCGGGCGTACCGGGCGGGAACCGCCGGGCCTGATTCCGCCGGGCCTGATTCCGCCGGGCAGGAGGAAGCGTATTCGGATATTGCCCGGCCGGTGGCGGTCCGGCCGTCTTCTGCCGCAGCCGCGGCTGATTCCGCTTCGCTCATTCGTCTCTCCTCCCGTCCTCTTAAACGTCCGCCGGGCGCTCTTGGTGCGGCTCCCTTCACCCTTCCGGATCCTGCCTTCAACTTCCCGGCAGCTTCCTTCAGCCCTCCATGTGAAGCAGCCCTCCGCCTTCGGCGATCCGCTTATACCGGTCCAGAAAAGCCAGCCCCTCCTGCACACAGGCCGTTCCGTACGCCAGCGTCTTCTCCAGCGAGACGAACGGGAACGGAAATCCGGCGCGCAGACTCTTGATCACGAGAATGACGCGGCCGCTGTACACCAGGCCACGGCCGAACCCTTCCCGGTTGATCTCCGCCGAGCTCTGCATCAGGTAGCCGCACCTGCCCTCCAGCACACCGGCTACCGCCTGGAACAGCAGCGGCACCTGCCGCCGCACCGCATCGGAGGCCAGGCAGCTCCAGTCCGAGCCGTCCTTGTCTTCCGCCGAAGCCAGAAAGGACGCCTTGATCTTCTCCTCCGCGCCCAGGGCAGCATACCGGCCGAGCGTATCGGCGGCGCCCAGCAGGTCGCCCAGCCGCGCCAGCAGGGCGTCCGTGAGCAGCGGATCGGGCGCAGGCCGCTTACGCCGGCCGGCCGAACCGGCCGGACTGCCGCTCTCCGGCTGAACGGCTCCGCCATCTTGGATGCCGCCGGAAGAAGCCGGAGTCACAGGTTCAAATGAAGGGTTCATTTCTCCGGACTCCCTCCTTCCGCCGTCAGCGCCTCTTCCCGCATCAGCACCTTCGCCAGCCACATCGGCGGCTTGCCTTGGAGCATCTCGGACAACCGCTTCACCTGTTCGTCGATCCGGCTTCCGGCCGGAACCTTCACCGGCATGATCTGGCGCCGGGTCACCCTGGCCGCCGCCGACGCCCCGATCTGCATCAGGAAGATCAGCGTGCAATCCGCCACGGCTTCCACCCGGCCTTCAATCCGCCCCGCCTCATCTTCCGGGGACGCGCCGTCCACCCGCCGCAGTCCGACCCGCTCACTGCCGCTTCTCGTTACATTGTAGACGGCAAACATCGGGCTCTGCCCGAAATGCGCATTGACCCGCACGCCGTCATCTGTGGCGAACGCTACCTTCATGCCGCTGCGCCTCCCTTCGCATCAAGAAATTGCCGGCCCGGTTCGTCCACTCCATCGCTCCCCGGTAGCCGACCGATACCTTCATATATGCGCCCAGTTCGTTCCAGACCGGAAATCCCGCCGCCATAAAAGCTGCGCCGATCCGCTCTGCGCCCGCCATGCCGTGCGAGCTTCCGATCCACAGATCGGCGCTCGCCCCCAGCGCCTCCGCATCGTCCAGATCGCCAACGTATACGTCTTCCTCCAGCTCCGACACGGCCGTCGTCTCGCAGGGAACCACCAGCGCTCTCCGCTCGACGCCAAGCTCGGCCAGCCAGCCGGCTACGGAGCGGAGATGGTCACACTCCAGCGCTGCGACGGCGGAGGTTCCGGCGAATTGGAAGTGGGCGTCCAGCATGCAATCCAGCAGATTCTCCCGCTCCCAGCGGTAGCGGACAGGCACCGGGACGCCGCTGATCTGCTGCAGCGTCTCCATCAGCTGATCCGTGGCCCGAAGCCCCATGGAAGCCGGGAAGACCTTATACGGAGTGCCCAGCGCGTTGTGCAGACGGCGGGCGGCGCGTTCCATGCTGCCGCCAAAAGCAAGCGTCAAGCCCGACTGGAGGCTCTGCATCATGGAATCGAGCGGAACGCCGCCGCGGGTTAGCGGCGAGAAGCCGGTCAGCAGATGGCCCGACAGCGAAGTCGATACATCCGGCAGCGCAATAGCCTTGAACCCGTAGGAACCGGCGATCTCCTTCAGTTCCATGACGTCTCCCGGAGTCATCGAAGCACCCGGCAGCAGCGTAATCTGCCGCGGATTCGGATTCCGCTGTCCCCGGAGCATTCCGCCCTGCTGGATCAGCTCGTCAATCATCGCTTCGACGGCGGCCGCGAAGCCCGACTCCATCGAGCCGTCAAAATCCGGCAGCGTCACAGCAAAGGCCAGTCCGCCGCGCATATTCCGCTCCCGTTTGTACTGCTTCAGCATGCCGGCATAATCCGCGCCCGCCACATCGGTCAGCTCGCTCCCGATAATACCGACAATATCCGGCCGGTGCTTCGTCAGAACGGTGTGCAGCGCTTCTTCGAGATTGCGGTTCGCGTCGAAGATGACGTCCATCTCCTGGAGCGCCGAGGTCTGAACGGCAATCGGTTCGCGGAAATGCCGGGTCAGCAGCGCCTTGGGAAAGGCGGAACAGCCCTGGGCCCCGTGTATAATCGGCAGCGCGCGGTAACAGCCCTGAAGCGCGAGCACAGCGCCGAGCGACTGGCCGATCCGGAGCGGGTTGACGGACAACGGCTTCTCTCGTCTCTTAACGGTCATCTCCGCTCTCCTCCCATTCCCAGGGCGCCGGAGCCGATGCCAGCTCCCAGATCGGATGGGTCAGCGCGCCCGTCAGTTCCCTGGCGAGCCGAAGCAGCCCTTCATATCCGGCATAGGCCCGGTGGCGCTCCTGGTTAATATCCACGAACGGAATCCGCTCCTTCATCGCCACATACATATTGCGTCCGCCGGCGATCATCAGATCCGCCTTCCGTTCCTTCACGGTCTTCAGAATGCGAAGCGCCCCGCCTTCGGAGATATACTCCGCCTCGTCGCCCACCCGGTCTGCGATCCGGGTTATATCATCGTCCGTGCTCTTGTTCGTGCCGACGCCCACCACCTGCACGCCGAGCTCCTTCAGCGCGGAAATGACCGACCAGCTCTTCACACCGCCGGTGTACAGCACCGCCCTCTTGCCCTTCAGCGCCTTGCGGTACGGCTTCAGGTCATGCGCCAGTCTGGCCTCCTCGCGTTCGGTCAGCCGGTCCACCCGCCGTTCCATCTCCCGGTCGTTCAGCAGATAGGCCATCTGCCGGAGCGAATAGGTGGTCTCCTTCGCTCCGTAGAACGAGCCCTCGAAGTACGGAATGCCGTACCGTTCCTCCATCCCCCGCGCCAGGCCAAGCAGCGCGCGGCTGCACACCACCATGCTGGCCCTGGCCCGGTGCGCGCAGGCAATTTCCTTATACCGGGCATCGCCCGTAATGCGGGCAGTCAGCGGGATGCCCGCCTGATTCATCAGCTTCTCGATGCTCCACAGCTCGCCGGCGATGTTATATTCGCCGATCAGATTGATTCCGGGCGGAAGGTCCGAATCCGGTTCCTCCGTGCCGATGACGTATTGGAGCAGGGCGTCGCCCGCCAGCCGGTTGCCCAGGTTTTTGCTGCCGACAAAGCCCGGGCTGTTCACCGGTATGACCGGCAGTCCGAGCCGCCGGGAAGCCTCCCCGCACACCGCGTCCAGGTCTTCGCCGATCAGCGCGGTGACACAGGTGGAATAGACAAAGATCGCCGGCGGCGCGAACCGCCCGGCAATATAGTCAATGCTCTCCCGCAGCTTCTTCTCTCCGCCAAAAATAATCTCGTTGTTCCCGAGGTCCGTCGTCAGCCCGTACCGGGACAAATCCGGTCCGCTGGTCAGGGACCCCCGGCTCCCCCAGCTGTTCCCGGCGCAGGCCGCGGGACCGTGGACGAGATGGGCGGCATCCGTAATCGGCAGCAGCGCAATCTGCGCCCCGTCGAAGGAGCACCCCCCGGCGGCTTCCCCCGGCCTCGGCCGGGGACAGGGCTTCGATTTCGGCACTCGGCTGCCGCAGGGCTGATCGTCCGGCGTTTCTTTGCGCATAGGCTCCATCGGATGATTCCCTCCTTCGCTGTGAAGCGGTTCTGACCGGGCGGCGGTCAGCGTACCAGATCGAAGTTGAACCCGGAGTGATTCCGGTCAAGCTCCTCCAATACCGTGTTGGCAATCTGAGTCAGGAGATTCAGCGCCCCCCGGTAGCCGATAATCGGACTGCGGTGCAGGTGATGGCGGTCAAAGATCGGGAAGCCGATCCGCACGAGCGGCACCTTGGCATCCTGTGCGGCGAACTTCAGATGGGAACTCCCGATGGCCAGATCGACCGGGTCCTGGATCAGCAGGGAACGCAGATGCCAGAGGTCCTTTCCGACATAGACGGCGGCTTCCGATCCGTAAGGGCTGGAGGCCAGCATTTCTTCCGCCTCCTGCTTGAACTTCACCCCGCCGGATTCGACGTCCCCGTTCGAACACAGCACATGCACAGGCTCCATTCCAAGCTCCAGACAGAAGCCGATCAGGCCGATGAGAAAGTCGGGATCGCCGACCAGCGCTACCCGCTTGCCGTGCAGATACGGATGGCTGTCGGCGTAAGCGTCGACGACGCGGCCGCGTTCCTCGGTCAGCGAAACCGGAACCGGCAGACCGGTCAGACCGCTGATCGTCTCCAGCAGCCGGTCGGTGGCCCGGATGCCCAGCGGCGCAGACAGGGCAGCCACCGGCTGCTTCCAGGTTCCGCTGATATACTCCTCCGTCCTGCGCAGCGTGTATTTCTGAAGACTCAGCGAACCGAGCGCGCAGGCGGCCTTCGGCACATCCTCCAGCTTCGTGCCGCCGTAATAGTATTCGTATTCGCCGGTCGCCGGCGAATCATAGTTGCCGCTGTGGTCGCCAAGAAGCGTGTACTTCGTATCGAAGGCGTCCAGAATACGGCTTATTTCGGCGAAGTTCGCCGTGTAGGGCTCGAAGCCGAGCAGCACATTCAGCTTCTCTCCGCTCTCTCCGCCCGTTCCCCGGGCGGCCTGAAGGCCGGAACGTTCATAGAGCTGGCTCAGGATATTCTTCAGCATGGAGTCATAGCCGGTAATATGGGACCCGATGAAGCTTGGCGTATTGGCGAAGGTCACCGGATAGTCCTCCGGAATCGCCCCCTTCTGCCGGGCATTGCCGATAAAGGCCGACAGGTCGTCGCCGATGACCTCGGCCATGCAGGTCGTGCACACCGCGATCATCTCCGGCTTGTAGAGCGCCCGGGCATTCTCCAGCCCGTCGATCATATTGCTCATCCCACCGAAGACGGCGGCATCCTCCGTCATGGAAGAGGAGACGGCTGGCGTCGGTTCCTTGAAGTGGCGGCTCAGATGGCTGCGGAAATAGGAATTGCAGCCCTGCGAGCCGTGAACGAACGGCAGCGTCTTCTCGAATCCGAGCGCCGCCATGACCGAACCGAGCGGCTGGCAGGCTTTGTGGGGGTTAATAACGACAGCCTGGCGCGCAAAGTTCTTCTCGGTATACTCCGCAGAGCGGGAGTACGCCAGCGCTTCGGCCGTCTCCTCCGCGCTGCAGGGTGCCTCGAACTGCTTCTTGTTCTCGCGCTGGACGGCAAAGCGTTCCTCCGAGAACAACGAGTTATAGTCGGGGATATCGATCCGTTCCTTGCTCATAAGCCCGCCTCCTCTTTAATCAGCGCCTTCTTCCGGTCCATCAGGCCCCATACCGGGCTGTTCACGGTCATATCCATATCCCGGGCAAAAATCTTGAAGCCGTCGAACCCGTGATACGGCCCGCTGTAATCCCAGGAGTGCATCTGCCGGAACGGGATGCCCATCTTGTGGTACACATATTTCTCCTTCACTCCCGAGCCCATAAGGTCGATATCGAGACGCTGGGCCAGTTCCTCCAGCTCATAAGCCGTAGGATCGTCCATAATGATAGAGCCTTCCTTCATGTCGGGGAAGGTCCGTTCATAATCGTCCTTGTGCGCGAACTCATAGCCGGTGGCGACAATCTCCATGCCGAGGTCCTCATAAGCCCCGATGGTGTGGCGGGAACGGAGGCCTCCGATCAGCAGCATCACCTTCTTGCTCTCCAGCCGCGGCCGGTACTTGGCGATAACCGCGTCCATCTGCGGCTTGTAGCGGGCGATCACCTTCTCGCAGTTCTCCTGGATCGTGGCGTCGAACCGCGCGGCGATGGCCCGCAGGCTCTCATAGGTCTTGGACGGTCCGAAGAAGTTGTATTCCATCCACGGAATGCCATAGGCCTTCTCCATATGATCGACCATATAATTCATGGACCGGTGGCAGTGAATCAGGTTCAGCTTGGACTTATGGGCGGTCATCAGCTCGTTCATTGTACCGTCGCCCGACCACTGGCCGATAACGCGAAGGCCCATCTCCTCCAGCAGAATACGTGAGGCCCAGGCGTCTCCGCCGATATTGTAATCGCCGATAATCGTTACATCGTAGGGACCGGTCTCCGGAAGCTCCGCCTTGCCGAGCATGAAATCGCGGATCGCATCGTTGGCGATATGATGGCCCAGCGACTGGCTGACGCCCCGGAAGCCCTCGCAGCGGACCGGAACAATTGGAAGATCCAGCTCCTTCGACATCTTCTTCGACACCGCCTCGATATCGTCTCCGATCAGCCCGACCGGACACTCCGACTGCACCGAGATGCCCTTGGCGAGCGGGAACATCTCCTTGATCTCCCGGCAGATCGTCTCCAGCTTCTTGTCGCCCCCAAAGACGATGTCCGTCTCCGAGAAATCGCTCGTGATCTGCATAGCGGTGAAGTTGTCGATTCCAAGCGTTCCGTTCGCATAGTTGCGGCGCGTTCCCCAGCTGTACTGGCCGCAGCCGATCGGACCGTGGCTGATGTGAACCATATCCTTGATCGGCCCCCAGACGACCCCCTTGGACCCGGCATAGGAGCATCCTCGCGGCGTCATGACGCCGGGACGGGATTTGATATTCGATTTCAGCGAGCATTTGCACGACTCCATCGTCTCTTCCGTATTGATCTGAAAATGCTTCTGCCGGTCCTTCCTCGCCTTGTCCGGGTAAGCTTCCAGAATGTCTCCTACCAGCTTCTTGCTTGCTTCAATATCCAGGCTCATCTCCACTTCACCTCTCTATTATCGTTGTTAGACGATGTCAACTACTGCCCGGCCGCCTCCAGCTTCTTGATGGCGGCTTCTTCGTCCTCCACCACCCCGAACTCGATCAACAGCTGTTCCAACTCATCCATCTCGATCGGAGTCGGAATCGTCAGCCGGTCGTTGTGGAGAATCTTCTCGGCAAGCTGCTTGTATTCATTGGCCTGGTTATGGGCCGGATTGTACTGGGTCACCGTCATTCGCCGCAGCTCGGCATGCTGCACCACATTGTCCCGCGGCACAAAATGAATCATCTGGGTATTCAGCCGGCGGGCCAGCTCCTTGATCAGTTCCTCTTCGCGGTCGGTGTTGCGGGAGTTGCAGATCAGTCCTCCGAGCCGGACTCCGCCGCTGTGCGCGTACTTGAGAATCCCGCGGGCGATATTGTTCGCCGCGTACATCGCCATCATTTCGCCCGAGCAGACGATGTAGATCTCCTGGGCTTTGTTCTCGCGGATCGGCATGGCGAACCCGCCGCATACGACGTCGCCGAGAACGTCATAGGAGATGAAGTCCATTCCGTCATAGGCGCCCTGCTCCTCCAGGAAGTTAATCGAAGTAATGATCCCCCGGCCGGCACAGCCGACGCCCGGTTCCGGACCGCCCGACTCGACGCAGAGGATGTCGCCGAAGCCGCCTGCGACCACATCTTCCAGCTCCAGATCCTCGACCGATCCCATCTCGGCGGCCAGGTGAAGCACGGTCTGCTGGGCTTTCGTGTTCAGAATCAGACGGGTGGAATCCGCCTTGGGATCACAGCCGACAATCATGACTTTCTGGCCGAACGTCGTCGCGAGCTGGGCCAGCGTATTTTGGGAAGTCGTGGATTTGCCGATGCCGCCCTTGCCATAGAAAGCGATTTGTCTCAATTTCTTCGTCATTTAGAATCATCCCTTCGTGATTTGGATTGGCTCAAAATAAGAACTGTACTTGACGCTGTCGAGTATCTCCGCCGCAATTTCTCCCTTGCGCACCAGCGGCAGGATACCCGCCCGGTTCAATGCCGCCTTCGGGGCATCGCCGATGCCCGAGCTGAGAAGAATCCGGCAGTCGCCGAGCAGGGAACAGATCTCCGCCAGCGTCTCTCCCTTGTCGCCGTTGCAGTCGGCGGTGCCGTGGCAGTAAGCCTGAATCTTGCGGACGCCCACGAAGCGGACCGCTTCGCCATCGGTGTCATAGATCAGAAATTCCGTCGCATGCCCGAAGTGCTGATTGACCTTGTCGCCGCCTCTGGAGGCTACGGCAACCCGGGTCTTCCGGTTCTGGTCCGTAAGCGGCCTCCTCCCGCTGCGGGCAGCCTGCCGCTGGCGGACCCTGCCGTCCAGCTCCTGCTGGAACTGCTCCCTGGCCCGGTGATCCACCGCCGGATCGTCCGCCATCTCCTCCAGCCGGAAGTCCGCGCTGCGGTCCTGGCCCAACAGACCGATCGCATCGGCCCGGCACTGGCGGCAGTGCCGCATGAGCTTCATGCCCTCCGTGCCGATCCGCTCCTGAAGCCGGTGCAGCTCCTTCGGCTTCGGCGCGCGGCGGCCCTCCTCCGCGTACCGGCTGCCCGGCGCGATGATGAGCGGCGTTACGTTGTGAACGGCGGCGCCAAGCTCCTTCACCTTTCTGGAGACGTCCACCAGATGCTCGTCGTTCACACCGGGAATCAGAATGGAATTCACCTTCACCAGCACGCCGCGCCCGGCAAGCGCCTGCAGGCCTTCGAGCTGTCTCCTTATCAGCAGCTCCGCCGCTTCCCTGCCTTCATACCTCACTCCCTCATCGTAGACCCAGGCATAAATTTCCCGCCCGATATCGGGGTCGATGGCGTTGATGGTGATCGTCACATGCCCGATGCCCAGCTCTTCAATCTCGTCGATATGCCTATGCAGCGTCAGCCCGTTCGTACTGAGGCAGGTCAGCACATCCGGCAGTGCGCGGTGCACCCGCTTGAAGGTCCCGAAGGTCCGCTCCGCATTCGCCAGCGGATCGCCGGGTCCCGCGATGCCGACCACCGACAGCTGCATCAACTGGGCGGCGACTCCCTTGACTTTGCGCTCGGCCTCTTCCGGCGTCAGCAGCTCGCTGACAACGCCGGGCCTGCTCTCGTTGACGCAGTCGAACTTGCGGTTGCAGTAGCTGCACTGGATGTTGCAGGCAGGCGCGACCGGCAGGTGCATCCGGGCGAAGAAGCGATGCGCTTCCTCGCTGTAGCAGGGATGCCGGCTGACTCTCTCCTCCGGCGGCTCGGTCCGGCATGATGACGGCTGAATTGCCATGGTCCCACCTCCTTGACGTAGAATGTATTCATGTTAATTTTTCTTACCTGAATATTTCTTGGTGTGTTTTATTTAGTTTCATGATATTTTCAAGCCTGCGAACCGTCAATTATACGAATTGCTATTTGAAGCCAAAAAAGATGAAGTTTACACTTTTGCCATATTTCATGTTATTTTAGTTAACACGCTCCTCCCTTGGTTCCGTTTCCAATTCTTCGCCCGGCAGGAGGCGGCGGGGCCGGAAGAGAAATCAGACAGGCTATTGACAATAAATCCTGCTATACGCTAAGATCGTTCTAGGTTCCGAAGGGAGCCCCCAACTTCATAGACTCCGTAAAGGGGAGTAGCTGTGAGGTAAAGTCGTCAATACGAGAAGTTCCGCTTCTCCGGCTTTACCGACAATGTAACCTTAATTGTTAGCGAGACCTTTACCATATCCGCCAGGCCCAATTGGGCCTGCGGGATGTGGTACGGGTCTTTTTTATTGGATTATGGGCAATCTAAGTCAAAAGGGAGGATCTAACATGGATTGGGGTTTATTGTTTGAGTACGGCTGGGTACTGCTGGTGCTCGTCGGACTGGAGGGGCTGCTGGCCGCGGATAACGCGCTGGTGCTGGCGATTATGGTCAAGCATCTTCCGGAGGCCGAGCGCAAGAAGGCGCTCTTCTACGGACTGTTCGGCGCCTTCGTCTTCCGGTTCGCATCTTTGTTCATCATCTCTTATCTGGTGGATATCTGGCAGGTGCAGGCAATCGGAGCGCTCTATCTGCTCTTCATAGCCGTGAACCATATCGTCCGCAAAATCGCCGCTTCGCGCAAAGGCGTCACGGACTCCGCGGCCGGGAGCGGCTCGGATGCCGCGGTCGACAAGAAGAAAGCCGGTTTCTGGTCCACGGTGTTCAAGGTCGAGCTGGCGGACATCGCTTTCGCCATCGACTCCATTCTGGCCGCCGTGGCGCTGGCCGTGGCGCTTCCGCCCAGCGGGCTGCCGGACATCGGCGGGCTGGACGGCGGAGTGTTCCTGGTCATCTTCGCCGGCGGTTTCATCGGGCTGGTCATCATGCGTTTCGCCGCTTCCTTCTTCGTGAAGCTGCTGCACAGCCGTCCGGGCCTTGAAGTGGCCGCCTTCATTATTGTCGGCTGGGTCGGCGTCAAGCTGGCCGTCATTACGCTGGCGCATCCTTCGCTAGGCGTGCTGTCGGAGCATTTCGCCCACAGCACCTGGTGGAAAGCCACCTTCTACGTTGTGCTCGTGCTCATTGCCGTCCTCGGCTGGTTCATGAGCGGCCGCTCGGAAGCTTCGCACGAGGGCGAGAATCCGGTCGGGGAACTGGACCGGCAGCTGGATAAATAAGAAGGCCCGTCCTTCCCTCCGTTCGTACAGTCCACAGTTCGCAGAGTTCCTACAAGAAGAGCCCGAACGTTCCGCCGAGGCGGTTCGTTCGGGCTCTTCTTTTCTTTGTCTCTTCGCCGGACTTACGCCCGGGCGGAGGCCTTGATCTGCTTGCTGCGGAGCTGGCCGCACGCCGCGTCGATGTCGACGCCGTGCTCCAGCCGCTTGCTGACGCTCACCTTCTGCTTCTTGAGCGTATCGAAGAAGGCGCTGACCGTCTCCCGGTCGGGGCGCTGATATTGGCTGTGCTCATCCACGGGGTTATACGGGATGAGATTGACATTGACGAGGGGACGCCGGCTGCCGATCAGCTCGGCCAGCTCCAGCGCATGCTCCTGGCCGTCATTGACTCCGCGGAGCATGATGTATTCCAGCGTCACGCGGCGCTTGGACTTCTCCAGATAATAATCGAGCGCCTCCATCAGCTTCTCGATCGGAATCGCCTTGTTGATCTTCATGATGCGCGTCCGCAGCTCATTGTTGGGTGCATGCAGCGAGATCGCCAGGTTGACGCCGAAACGGCGGTCGGCGAACTCGACGATTTTGCCGGCCAGACCGCTGGTGGATACTGTAATATGCCGCCCTGCAATCGCCAGCCCCTTCTGATGCTTGACCGTCTCCAGGAAGCGGGCCATGTTCTCGAAATTATCGAACGGTTCCCCGATCCCCATAACGACAATGTGGCTGACCCGGCTGCCCGGCTCGGTGCGGTCCAGATGAAGCTGGACCTTCATAATCTGTTCCACGATCTCGCCGCTGGTCAGATCCCGGCTCTTCGCCAGCAGGCCGCTGGCGCAGAAGCTGCACCCGATGTTGCAGCCGACCTGCGTGGTGACGCAGACGGACAGCCCGTATTTCTGGCGCATCAGCACCGTCTCGATCAGATTGCCGTCCCGAAGCCGGAACAGGAACTTGACCGTGCCGTCCTGCGACTCCTGCTTCACGTGCTCGGTCAGCGTCTCGATGGCAAAATGCTCTTCCAGAACGCCGAGGCAATCCGGATTCACATCCTCCATAGCCGCGAACGCCGTTGCGCGTTTCACATAGAGCCAGTCCCAGACCTGAAGGGCGCGGAACTTGCGGTGTCCCCGCTCCTCCAGCCAACCGGCCAGCTCCCCGAACGTCAATTCATATATGGATGGTTTATTCATCGCTGTTCTTGTCCTCATTTCACCAAAACAAATTCCTGCCGCAGACGCTCCGGCATTCCTCTATTGTCCCAAATTTTTAGCATATTGACAAGGAGGCTTCGCCGGTTCGGCCGGCCGGAAGCGTCAGCGGCGCCATTTCATGAAGACGGCCTCCAGCACATCCACCAGAAGGAACAAGATAAATCCGGCCAGACTGAACAGCAGAATTCCGGCATACATGCCCGGATAATCAATCCGCTGCCAGGCATCCATAATGAAATAGCCGAGCCCGTGCTCCGTTCCGTAGATTTCGGTAAAGAAGAGCACGGAGAACGCCGTCCCGAGCGACACCCGGATGCTGCTCAGAATTGCCGCAAGCGCGCCCGGCAGTGTCACATGCCGGAATTTCTGCCCGGCTCCCGCGCCCACGCTGGCCAGAACGTCATAGGCATCGGACGGGATGGCCCGGATACCGTCGCGGACGGATATGATGACCGGGAAGACGAGAATCAGCGTAATCATCACGATTTTGGACCTCTCGCCCAGTCCGAGAAGAAGCATGGCCACAGGCAGCAGCGCAATCTTCGGAATGGGATAGGTCAAATAGACGACGGGATCCAGCAGCCGGTTCCAGCGCGCGGAACGCCCCATCGGCAGGCCGACCAGCAGTCCCGCCAGCATGGCCAGCGCTACTCCAGCGAATACCCGGAACAGGCTGTAGCCCGCATTCTCCAGCATGTCGCTCCGGTCTAACCGCAGGAGCGCCCGGTAGACGTCCTCCGGTCCGGGAAGAATCGGCTTGTTGACGGCGAGCGCGAGCAGGAACCACAGCAGGTGAAGACCCGCCAATACATAGAGGAGACTCAAGAGATAAGAAGTTCGCCGTTTCACCATAGGTCAGCCATAGCCTTTCGTACCGTTCGGGTCATTTCAAAAAAAACGGCGCTGGTCCGCCGCTCCCCGGGCACAAGGCCCGCGACGGGGTTGTCCAGCAGCAGAGGGCTTCCCGCGCCGGATGGGGGCAGAACAGCGATGATCCCGCCGAGCAGAATCGCTTCCTCCACATCATGGGTGACAAAGAGCGCCGTCGCCGGATGCGCCGCCCAGTTCGCCAGGAAGCGTTCCTGCAGCGCTTCGCGGGTCAGGGCGTCGAGTGCCGAGAACGGCTCGTCCAGCAGCAGGAGGTCCGGCTCGAGCGCAAAGGCGCGGGCGACGGCCACGCGCTGCTGCTGCCCGCCGCTCATGCGGGCCGGATAGCGGTCCGCCAGCTCGCCGATGCCCATAAGGCCGAGCCAGCGCGCCGCCGCTTCCCGCTTCTCCCGGCGGCCAAGGCCCGGTCTTGCGATGCCGAGCGCCGTCGTAATATTGGCCTCAGCCGTCTTCCACGGCAGCAGGCCGTAATTCTGCGGCACAAGGCCGATGACGGCGCCCGATCCCGCGAGCGGCTGCCCCCCGAAGGCGATCTCGCCTTCGTACGCGCCGAGCAGTCCGGCGGCCGCGCGCAGCAGCGTCGATTTGCCGCAGCCCGACGGCCCGATTACGCTGCATATCGCCCCTTGCGGGACCGACAGCGCGATCGGTCCGACCGCCTCCGCCCGTCCGGGATAGGACACCGTGAAGCCGCGGACCGCAAGCCCTGCCGCCGGGATTTTATTTGGAACCAAACTCGACACCCGAGATCACTTCCTCCGGCTTCGTCTCCTTGGACAGAAGTCCCTTCTCACGCGCCCAGGCAAAGGCCTGCTCGATCTGCTTCACGTCGGCCTGGACGGCATGTTCGTATGAAGGTACCTTAATTTCGCTCTTCATCTCTTCCGGGTAGCCGACTTCACGGACCACCACGTCGATATATTCGCTCTGGTCGTGGGACTTCATATAATCAACCGCTTCATTGTAGGCGGCGTACATGCCGTGTACGGCATCCGCTTTGTCGCGGATGGTCTTCCCGGGGAGAGCCAGAACGAACGGATTGATGCCCGCTTCTCCCGTGGAACTCAGCACCCGCAGTCCTGCCGCTTGTCCGATTGTGACATAGGGTTCAGGCAGAATGGCGGCGTCCGCCTTCCCGTTCTTGAGCAGCTCCAGCCGGGTCGGAATCTGCGGCACTTCGGTGACCGTGATGTCCTTCTCGGTCAGGCCCGCCTGGGCCAGCATCGTCGCGACCGTGTACTCGGTCGAGGTGTTTTTGGAGAGGATGACCGTCTTGCCCTTGAGATCCTTCACGCTCTGAATCGCGTCGTTGCCGGTCAGAAGGGAGAAGGAGCCGGTCGTCGTGCTGGCAATCTTCACATCAAGCCCCGCCTGGTTGTAGAGGGAGATCGCCACAAGATCGGCGCTCCAGCCCTCCAGCTTCCCGGCCTGCGAAGCGGCGTCGCGGTCTTTGGCGCTCTTGAAGGACTGGATATCCAGGTTCACGCCGTGCTCGGCGTCGAAGCCCTGCTCATGAGCGATGACAAAAGGAATGGCGTCGATCGACGGCAGCATGCCGAGCGTCAGCGTCGTAAGCGCTGCGGGCGCTGCCGAAGCCGTGCCTGCCGAAGCGGCGGGAGAAGCGGATGCCCCCGCGTCTGCGGCGGAGTTGCCGCCCGATGAGCCGCACCCCGCCAGCAGCGAGCCGGCCAGCGCAAGAAGCGGCAGTCCGAGGATTAAGGGATTGCGTCGTTTGGTGTTCAGCATTTCACAAGCCTCCATATCGGGTAAGTAACGCGGCCTCGCGCGTTTTGACCCTTGCCATTTTACACCTGTCCATGCCTTTTGTATATTTCCAAATTGAAATATCTGCTTCCCGGTCCATAGGAGCCCAGCCGGATCTGGCCCCCTGCGGAAGACGGCGCAGCGCGGCGTGCATACGATACAGAATGAAGCTTGGCGCATGCTGCCGGGCTCAAGATGACGGAAGGAGCGGAATCTCTCGTGAAACTGATGCTGCTCTCCGGCGGCTCCGGCAAAAGGCTGTGGCCGCTGTCCAACGATTCGCGATCCAAGCAGTTCCTGCGCGTGCTGCCTGCCCCCGGGGGAGGCAGCGAATCCATGCTTCAGCGCCTCTGGCGGCAGGTCGGCGAAGCCGGTCTCCGGGAGAGCGCCCACATCCTTACCGGGCGCGACCAGGCCGGAATGATCGCCGCCCAGATCGGCGCAGCCGCACCGCTGATTCTCGAGCCCGAGCGGCGGGATACCTTCGCCGCCATTCTGCTGGCCGCCGCCTATGCGGCCGGTCTTCCGGGAGCCGCCCCCGACGAGACGGTCGTCATCATGCCGATCGACCCCTGCGTCGACGGGGATTTCTTCCGCACCCTTGCGCTCCTGGACTCTGCACTGGCTGCCTCCCGGTATCCGCTTGTCCTGGTCGGCGTACATCCGACCCATCCGTCGGAGAAATACGGCTATATCGTTATAGATGAACATGCCGGAGAACACACCGGGGGACACACCGGTCCGCTCCGCACCGTCAGCCGGTTCACCGAGAAGCCTTCCGCCGCCGAAGCGGCGCGGCTGATCGGCGAAGGCGCGCTGTGGAACTGCGGCGTCTTCGCCGGACGCCTCTCCTTCTATACCGGCCTGCTTGCGGAACGCGGCCTGCCCGCCGACTACGCCGGGCTGCTCCGGCGGTACGCCGGGCTGCCGAAGATCAGCTTCGACTACGAGGTTGCCGAGCGTCTCTCCTCCTTGGCCGTTCTTCCCTATGAAGGACGGTGGAAGGACCTCGGCACCTGGAATACGCTGACCGAGGAGATGCGGGAGACGGTCAGCGGCCCGGGTACGGTCAGCGCCGACTCCATCGGCACGCATATCGTCAATGAGCTGGATATTCCCGTCAAAGTGCTGGGAGCCTCCGGCCTGATCGTCGCCGCGAGTCCGGACGGCATTCTCGTGGCCGACAAGGAGGCGAGCCCGCGGATCAAGGAGATGCTGAATGAAGACGCGCCGCCGATGTACGCCGAGCGGCAGTGGGGATGGCAGCGGGTGCTGGAACGCGGCGGGAGCGAAGAAGACCGCAGGGCGACGATCAGCCGGATTGCCGTTCACGCCGGCTGCACCCTGCCGCTCCGCTGCGAGGCGCAGTGCGAATACGTCTGGGTCGTCACCTCCGGCAGCGGGGAAGCCGTACTGGAGAAGCGCGTTCACCCGCTCGGTCCCGGCGATGCGCTGCGGCTTCCTCCGGGCATGCCGCACAGCCTTCGGACACAGGGCGGAATCCGGCTCGTCGAGACGGCATTCCCGCTCTAGACAGCAGGCGGGAGCGCCGATCCGGCCGGTCGCCTGGCTTTCACAACAATGTGCGCTGCGGAAGGACACTTCTCCTTCCATAGCGCACCATTAGTGCATTTTATCACGATCCGCAGGGGTAAAATGTATTTTTATAGCGGACATCTATTTTATTTATCAGTCGATCATGCTATAATGTAAGCGTAATCAATAAACGGCGGCAAGCCGTTACAGCACCACCAAGGGGGATGAATATTATGCTGGCAGGACTGAAAGAATTCAAGAATTGGGCAATCACCAATTTGCAGCCGGCTCTAGTATCGGGAGAAGGAGATTACATGAAGATCGAGTATGACGCCGCCCGCTGTCTTCGCGAAGCTCCGGCACCGAAGCGCTTGACCTACGAAGAAGAATCGCGAATCAAATCCGTTATTCTCCACTAACGGTTAACTCCCATACCGACCGCAGCACCGGACGATCCGGATGGCTGCGGTCTTTTTATTGTCTCAATAAAAAACCTCCCTTCATCCCGAAGGATAAAAGAAGGCTTCTCTCGGTGTTTCCCCAGGCAGGCCGGCTATATCTTCAGTTCCCCAAGCTTAATCAGCTCGACAACCGCTTGCGAACGGCCTTTGACATTCAGTTTTTGCATAACGTTGGAAATGTGGTTGCGGACTGTCTTCTCGCTGATGAACAGCAGACCGGCGATATCGCTTGTCGTTTTGTCCTGGACGAGGAGTTCAAATACTTCCCGCTCCCGATGTGTCAACAGAAATTTGCTGTGATGTTCGTGCCCCTTCATGGTGGTGTCACCCCTCCTTGCCCGGGAATGTTTGGTCTAACAAGGTTAAGGGATACAGTCAAATCCATAGTATGAGCCGCGCAGAAGGATGGTGCGGTCGCTTCAAGGAAATGGGCGGACGCTTGGATGTGACGGAAATCACATTTTTTCGTTGACAGCAGGTAACGGCGGTCTTATGATTAGGGCATATTTTCCCACTGATAATCATTATCATTGATAATAGGTTCATTACATAGACAAAGGGGATGTTGGTCATGATGAATTACCGCTTTGCTCTGCCCGCCGGGCTGCTCGCCGGGGTGCTGCTGCTGTCCGGCTGCTCCGACAATAACGCGTCCGGTGCTACTTCCGGGCAATCGGCTGCGCCTGCCGCCGCGCCGTCTGCGGCGCCTCTGGCGTCCGGCCTTCCGGCTTCAGCCGAAGCGCCGGACTTCACCCGGGCGGTGAACGATTACCGCAGCTTCGTCATCGCCCAGTGCGACGAGTTCGTCAAGGGAACCGAGGCGTTCGCCGCGGCCGTGAAGGCCGGCAAGCTGGAGGAGGCGAAGAAGCTGTACGCCCCGACCCGCATGTACTATGAGCGCATCGAACCGATTGCCGAAGCCCTCGGGGATCTCGATCCCAGCATCGATGCCCGCGAAGGGGATGTGGAGGACAGCGAATGGCGCGGCTTCCACCGGATCGAGAAGGGACTCTGGACGGGGGGCACGACCAAGGGAAGCGAAGCATACGCCGACCGGCTGCTTCAGGACGCCCAGCTTCTCCGCGCCAAGGTGGAAACTGCGCCGATTGACGCCTCTCTCCTGGTGACGGGAGCGGTCGAGCTGCTGAACGAGGTCTCCACCTCCAAGGTTACAGGAGAAGAGGAACGGTATTCGCGGACCGATCTGTATGATTTTGCCGCCAATGTGGAAGGGGCCGAGAAAATCTATGAACTGCTGAAGCCCCGGCTGGCCGAGAAGGACCCCGAGCTGGAGCGGACAATCGGAGAGCGGTTCGCTGCCCTGAAGGACGAGCTCGCGCCGTTCAAATCCGGGGACGGCTATGTCTCTTACGATCAGCTTCAGGATGAGGATGTCCGCAAGCTCAGCCAGAACCTCGACGCGCTGGCCGAACCGCTGTCCAATATGGGGCGGCTTCTGGGAGTGTGAGTCCATGAAGCGCCGCAAGCCCTGGAAGTCACCGCCTGATGTAACACCCTTATCCGGGCCGGATTCGCCTCCGGTCCGCCCTGCAGACGAAGAGGCCGCCGGCCCTTCCCTGCTGAACAAGCCTGTAAGCCGCCGCGATATGCTGCGGCTTACAGCCGCCTCGGGGCTTGGCCTGCTGCTCGGAGGCGGCGCAGTCGGCGCGCTGGCGGCCCGGGAAGCGTCCCCGTCCGCAGCTCCCGGCCCCGCCGATACATCAGATGCAAGCCTTCCGTTCTACGGCAGCCATCAGGCCGGAATTGTCACTCCGGCGCAGAGCTTCATCTGCTTCGCGTCTTTTGATGTCACGGCTTCGGGCCTTCCCGCTCTCCGCCGTCTGATGCAGAGCTGGACGGAAGCGGCCGCTGCGCTAACGGCCGGCCGGCTGCTCGGCGACGCCAACGACCGGGCCCATGTGCCTCCGACCGATACCGGCGAAGCGGACGGCCTGAATCCCGCCCGGCTGACGCTGACCTTCGGAGCCGGGCCTTCGCTGTTCGACGGACGCTTCGGCCTGGCCGGAAGCCGGCCGGCGACCTTTGCGGAGCTTCCCGCCTTCAACGGCGATCAGCTTGAACCGGAGTGGTGCGGCGGCGATCTGTGCGTGCAGGCCTGCTCCGACGATCTTCAGGTCGCCTTCCACGCCATCCGCAATTTGGCCCGCATTGCCCGGGGAACCGCCGTTCTCCGCTGGACCCAAGAGGGCTTCCAGCGCACCGGAACGGCAGATCCCCGGGCCGGAACGCCGCGCAATCTGCTCGGCTTCAAGGACGGCACCGGGAATCCGGACATCTCCGATTCCCAGGCCATGAACGAGATTGTCTGGTGCGGCGGCGAAGCACCGGCCTGGATGCAGGGCGGAACCTATATGGCGGTCCGGCGGGTCCGGCTGCGGCTGGAAATATGGGACCGCTCCTCGCTTGCCGATCAGGAGGCGACCTTCGGACGGCACCGGGCCAGCGGCGCGCCGCTCGGCTCGGCCCATGAATTCGATCCGCTGGACCCGAAGGCGACCGACAGCAGCGGCAACCTCCGGATTCCCGCCGATTCGCACTCCGCGCTTGCCCGCGGCGACGGATCGGTCAAGATGCTGCGCCGCTCCTTCTCCTATTCCAGCGGATTGAGCCTGAAGACCGGACAGCTGGACGCCGGACTGCTCTTCATCTCCTTCCAGCGCGATCTGCAGAAGCAGTTCGTCGCCGTTCAGCGGCGGCTTGCGGCCAGCGACAAGCTGAATGAATACCAAGCGCATGTCGGCAGCGCCGTGTTCGCCTGCTTCCCGGGCGTGCGGGAAGGCGCCTATCTGGGACAGGCGCTGCTGGGATGAAGCACATTTCTACTACTCTGGCTTACGGAAGGGGCATCCCGATGATTTATACCTCACTCAAGCGCCGCCTCCAGGCCGGCGCGCTGGTAGCCGCGCTGACCGCCGGCGCGCTTCTGGCTGCGCCGGGAACCGCTGCGGCGGAAGCGGCGCCGGGCAGGCAGCCTGCGGCGGCTTCAGCCCAGACTGCTGCCGGACTTCCGCCTGCCGGCAGCGCGGACCGATCCGCGGCCGCCCAGGCGGCGCAGGCGCGGCTCGACGCGCTGTTCCCGCCGGTCGGCAGCGCGCTCGTGGCCGCAGGCGGCGGCGAGTGGAACGAGGCCGCCGCCGATCTTGCAACCTTCGCCGGCCTCTGGGGCGAGGCGAAGGCCCAAGCGGACCCGGCCCACGCCGGTCTGGCCGGGGAAGTGGACGCCGCGCTCGAAGCGGCGTCGTCCGCTCTGGCGGCGGGCGGCGGTCCGGCCGCCCGCCAAGCGCTGTCCACGCTCGCCGGAGCCGTGGACGCCTACGCCAGTGCCGCCGCTGCGCCCGGCGGCGAAGAGACGGCCGCCGCCGGGCCGAAAGCGGCGGCCGGGCTGCTTCCCGCGGCCGGGCAGGCGCGGGACGCGGCGCGCGCCGCCGACTGGGACGCGGCGGAGGCGGCGTACCGCAGCCTCGTCGACGGCTGGGCGCCGGTGGAGCGCGCCGTCCGCCAGGACAATGCTGCGGTCTACGGCCAGCTCGAGACGAAGATGAGCCTGCTGCGGATCGCGCTTCAGGCCGAGCCTGTCCGGGCGGAGGCCGCATTGGCGGAAGCGGAAGCGCTCCGCGGCCTGCTGGAGAGCTACAGCAAGGGGCTGAAGCCTTCCGCCGCGGAGACGGAAGTCGGCCGGTCTTCCGCCGCTTCCATTGAAGGGCTGATCGGCCATCTGGATCAGGCGATTACGGATGCCGAAGCCGGCCGGGCAGCCGAAGCGGCCGCTTCCGTGGAGCGGTTCATTGCCGATTGGCCGTCTGTCGAGGGCCGCGTACAAATCTCTTCGCCTTCGGCTTACACTCGCCTCGAGAATGAGAGCGCCGAAGCGGCCGGCTACCTGCTGTCCGATCCGCCCAAGCTGGACCGGGCGCTGGCCACGATGAAGACGACGCGCGATGAACTGGCCCCTCTGTCCGGCGAGGCCCGGTATACGTTCTGGGATGCGGCGCTCGTGCTGCTGCGCGAAGGGCTGGAGGCGATTCTGGTTCTGGCCGCCATGCTCGCCTTCGCGAGACGCAGCGGCCGTCCTGCGGCTGCGCGCTGGGTATGGTCCGGAGCGGCCGCCGGTCTGGCGGCCAGTCTGGCGCTGGCCTCGGGGCTGACCCTCCTGGTCGCATCCGCTGCCGCCGGAGGAGCCCGGGAAGCGATCGAAGGCTACGTTGGCCTCGCCGCAGTCGTGATGATGCTGGCCGTCGGCCGCTGGCTGCACGGCAAGTCCGGCACTGCGGCATGGAACCGCTATGTCGGCAGCCGCATGGAAGGGGCGCTGGCCGGCGGCAGCCTGTGGACCGTCTTCGGCGTTACCCTGCTGGCCGTCCTTCGCGAAGGGGCCGAGACGGCGATCTTCTATGCCGGAATGGCGCCTTCGATGGACCTCTCCCAGATGCTGCTTGGCATCGTCCTGGCGCTTGCGCTGCTCGGGGCAGCCGGCTATGCGATTCTGGCGCTGAGCGCCCGGCTGCCGATTGGCGCCTTCTTCCGGACCGCCGCACTGCTGATCTACTATCTCGTCTTCCGCTTCCTCGGGGAGAGCATCCATGCGCTTCAGGTGGCCGGACATGCGCCGGCCCATGTCTCGGACTCGCTTCCGGTCGTCGGCTGGCTCGGTCTGTACCCGACCTGGGAGACGGCGATTCCCCAGGCCGCCCTGCTTCTGCTCCTGTTCGGAGAATCGCTGCTTCGGAGACGGGCGGAACGGGCACGCCGGACGGCAGCGGACGCCTCGCAGGCCCGGAGCCTGGACCCGGGCGCATAGATAACGGCGGGTACGCCAATAAGACGTTTCTCCTGTTCGCCGGAGAAACGTCTTATTGGATTTCAGGTTCCGGACTTTATCTTTCAGACCTCTTATTTCAGACTTTATCTTTCAGACCTTATCTTTCAGACCTTAGCTTCCAGGCTTCATCTTCCTGGCTTCATCTTCCTGGCTTCAGACTCCTTCTTCGCCCGCATTATCTCCGCCGATCTTCGAGCGGATGAACGCGATCAGCCGCTGCTTCTCTTCCTCCGAGATGGCGTCCGCGTTCAGCTTGCGGGCAGCTATGGGCAGCAGCCAAGGCTCCGTCTCCGCGCGCGAAATCCCGCCGCAGGCTTCGTATTCCTCATGGAACTGGTCGATCATCTCTTCCCGCACGGCATCGAACTGACGGTGCGCTTCCTCCGGCAGGAACGGGGGCAGAACCGCGTACCGGATCATGACCACATATTCGGCCAGATCTCCTCCGGGATGGCCGCAGGAAGCATCCATCCAGTCGATGATCACGGGACGGCCTTCCGGCGGAAGCAGAATGTTACCCGGGTTCGGGTCCCCATGGCAAAAGCGGTCCGAATCGGGAAGCGCTCTCAATTCCTCCAGCACGCGTTCCTTCTCCGCATCCGTCAAATAGGGGGCATTTCGGATGGCGAAGGCGAAATTCTCTTTCTGCGAAGCCAGACCTTGCGGAGCGGGAACGCGGTGCAGCTCGGCCAGCAGCCTTGCCGTTATTCGCCAGCCCTCGTAATCGGGTACAGCTTCATCGTATCCCGGTGCTTTCTCCTTGCTCCATGCCCCGAACAGACGCTCGATCAGCGGCTGGCCTTGGATATAATCCGAAATGATCCCCGGTCTCCCGTCGGTCTCCAGCAGTTCATAGGGCCTGGGCACAGACAGCCCCTGGTTCCACGCCTGCTGCTGATTGCGGTATTCTCTTTCCATGGCCCAACGGCTCGTATTGCTCTTGGCCAGCTTGATAATGGTCCGCCCGGGTTCCCAGACGCGGACCTCCGCACAGCCTCCTTCTCCAATGCTTCTTCCCGGTTCCGGATTCATACCGATCCCCCCCTGCCTGATACGTAATGGCCCTCCTGCCCGGAACGTCCGGATTACGGGGAGCCTTGATACCAAGCTATATTAGGAGGTTGCTTTTCGCTTGTCAATGAAGCTTTTATCCGCCTCGGTTGTATTCCGTTATCCGATCCGATATATTCGGCACAAGGAGGAGAGCCTATGAATTCCTATCCATTAAACGGCGGTACAAATGCCTTGTCCCGAATGCCGGCAGAGGAAGGAGCCCTGCTGCGCGGACAGGTGCTGACACCCGGCGGCCTTGTCGAGAGCGGGGCCGTGGCGTTTCAGGGAAGCCGAATCCTCTTTGCCGGCAAGGCCGAAGAGCTCCCCCCGGTCTGCCGGAACTGGCCGGATGCGGCCGCATGCCGGAACGGGCTTATTGTTCCCGGCTTCGTGGATGTTCATGTCCACGGCGGAGCCGGGCATGATTTCATGTCCGCCGGTCAGCAGGAACTTGAAGAGATTGCCGCCTTCCATGCCTCGATGGGCACCACCACGCTCCTTGCTACCACCATGACCGCCCCGAAGGATGCCCTGGATACCGTTCTTGCCGGAGTCGCCGCTTGCCGGAACGGCGGCAGTCCCTTGGCAGCCGTCATCGCCGGCGTACATCTGGAAGGACCGTTCATCCATCCCGACTGGGCCGGCGCCCAGAACCCCGCGCATATTTCGCTTGCGCGTCTGGACTGGCTGGAGGAATGGGAGCGAAGACACCCGGGACTCATCCGGCAGGTCACCCTTGCCCCCGAACGGGAAGGCGCGCTGGAGGCGATTGCCTGGCTGCGCCGGCAGGGCATTACAGCTGCGCTCGGTCATACCGGTGCTTCCTATGAAGAAGTCCTGGCCGCTGCCGACGCCGGGCTGAACCATGCGGTCCATACGTTCAATGCCATGACGCCGCTGCATCACCGCAGCCCCGGCGCAGCAGGCGCTGTTCTCGCCGATCCGCGCATTCGGGCAGAAGTCATTGCCGACGGCATTCATGTGCATCCGGCAGCCATTCGCATCCTGGCCAGAATGAAAGGGCCCGAAAGCCTGCTGCTTGTTACCGATGCCATGGCGGCAGCCGGCCTGCCCGACGGCGAATATGCCATCGGCGATCTGCCTGTTCGGGTCAGGAACGGAGTCGCCCGGCTGCGCGATGGAAGCGGCACGCTGGCCGGCAGTACGCTGACTATGATTCGCGGCTTCCGCTATCTGGTGCGGGAGGCAGGCCTTTCGCTTCGGGACGCTTCCCTGGCGGCCAGCCTCAACCCGGCTGCATCGCTCGGCCTCGATCATGACATCGGCTCTATCGAAGCAGGCAAACGCGCCGATCTGGTGCTGCTGGATGAAGAGCTTGAACTGAAGAACGTGTGGATCGGAGGATGCTCCCTTCCATAAAAAAGGTTCCCGCTTGTACGGGAACCTGGAACCCTTTTATCGGGTGTCTTCAATGGACTTGAGATCCCTTCCTATTCCCGGGTAGGGAAGATCCGTTCCACCAGCGTACGGAATTCATTCGCGAAGCCCGATAACGGATGGCCGCCGCGGGCCTGATCCGCATAGCCGTTCACCCGTTCCACAAAATCGGGGTTAGCCGAAACATAGACGGACCCGATGTTGCTGTCGTAGCTGCGGACCGTCTCGGCAATCCGGTTCTTCAACTCTTTGTTCACCGTATCCCCGCGGCCGGTTCCCATGCTGTGGTAGCCCCGTCCCGATTCGACTGTGCCTGTACCGTTCAGCAGATCTCCGGCTCCTCCGGCGGGCCCCGTTCCGTCCGTTCCAGTCATGCCGTTCATGTAACCTCCGCTGCCGTTCATTCCACCGCCGAGTCCGCCTCCGCGGCTGCCGCCAGTACCCGGAGTTCCGGTCATACTCCGGCCGTCATCGGTCAGATGAGCGCCGGCCGAGCTGCGCGGCTTATAGAGAGTGCCGCTGCCGGTACCGTATCCGGTGCCGTTGCCCGTCCCGTAACCGCTGCTTCCCGGACTCAGATTCGTGCCGCGCATGGTCGTTCCGCGGTCCAATGCGCCATTGCCGGAACGGCGGGAGTTGCCGGAGTTCTCATCGGCCGTCACAGCCACATAAGCCGTTCGTCCGGCCATGAGCACATGGGCTGAGCGAACCCCGGGAATTGCCGATACCCGGTCGGACAGCTCCCGGTCCATTTTCAGGTTGGCGATGTTGTGAATGCCTTGGGCCGAACGGGTCTGAAAGCGCCCCTGATTGGAAGTTCCCTCCGTACTGTTCGTCTTGACACTGTTCGTCTTCATACCCGCGTCATTCTTCGATCCGTTGCCGCCGCATCCGGCGAGGGTTGCGGTTCCCAGGAGCAGCGCGGCCGCGAGAGTCATGCCAATTCGGGAATGCTGCATAATCATCCTCCATCCCTTATAAATAAGATCATGGCAATAAAGCCGGTGAACAAGCTTAGAATGACCGTCATCCTGCTCTTGTATCCCAAAAAATATTGGAACTCCTGCGCCGCTCCTCACCATCCATTCCGGCGCTGCGTATGCTGTAGACGGCAGGATTTACCCGCGATCCGACGGGAGGAGAACAACATGAAGGTTCTGTTCATTTTCTATATCGCGAGCGGAGGCGTGGAGACCCTTAACCGGCTTCGCTGCGTCAGTCTGCCTCAAGTCGGCATTGAAGCCCATACCCTCTATCTGCTGCCCGGGGGGAACGCCCCGGAGCCAGGCTCCTGTCCCTATCCCGTCTTCTTCGGTTCGGATGACGCTCTGCTGTCTGACCTGCTGGCCCGCGAGCAGTACGACGCCATCATCGTCACCTCGGACTACAGGATAACCGAAAGACTGCGGAGACTCGGGTACGGCGGCATTCTG
This sequence comes from Paenibacillus glufosinatiresistens, assembly GCF_031470375.1. Lineage (NCBI taxonomy): Bacteria > Bacillati > Bacillota > Bacilli > Caryophanales > Paenibacillaceae > Paenibacillus > Paenibacillus glufosinatiresistens. The sequence goes on along the minus strand of NZ_JAVFHT010000011.1, from coordinate 8,375 downwards.
ATCTATGAAGCCCAGGGATTCGGAGCTCCGGCGGATGCCGAGGTCGCCGTCCAGCTCGCCGCCCCCTACGTGCAGGCTTACTGCGATGCGCTCCTGTTCCCGCCGACCTATCACTTGTTTGATCTCTTCAACCGCTATTTGCCCGGTGTACACCGGTACATCATTGCCAACATGCTGGACGTCGAACGCTTCCGTTATGTGCCGGGAGAGCGGCCCCGCGATCCCGTGCTCGCCTGGGTGGGCCGCCTGGAGCCGAACAAGAACTGGCGAGAGCTGCTGGCGGTCGCTTCAGCGCTCCGCTCCCGCGTGCCTGATCTGCATCTGTGGATGTTCCATGATCCGAAGCTTGCGGCGGACGGCGAGAACGAACGGTTCCGCCAGGCTCTGGCAGAGAGCGGCATGGGCGACCGCCTCGCCGAGTTCATCCGGATACCGAATTCCGGCATGCCCCATTATTATTCCCGCGTAGCCGACTCCGGGGGATTTCTGCTCTCGACTTCAGTCATGGAAGGCTTCGGTTATGCGGTAGCTGAGGCCATTCTGTGCGGCTGCCCGGTGCTCAGCACCGACTCCGACGGCGTGCGAAGCTTCATCGAACATGACTGTACCGGCAAATTCTATCCGCTCGGGGATATTCAGGCCGCCGTGGCCCAAGGGACGGAACTCATTGCCAATCACGGGCTCCGCGAAAGGATTGCGCGCGAAGGTCCCGCCAGACTGGCAGCGGGCTTTCATCCCGCGCGGTATGCGAATTCTTTTCGGGAGATGATGAATTCCTTCGGGATTTTCACTTAGCCCGCCGGGATTACGCCGGTTATTCAGCATTCTGGAAAAGCCAAAACGCAAAGCGGCCGTCCAAGAAGAAGCTTCCTGGAACGGCCGTTTTTATTTTTTTCCAAACAGATTACAATAACCGGTTCCGACAAACCTCATTGACTCGAAGAAAACACCCTCAGGGTTGCCACCTGTCATTGAACAGACCGCTTCTCCTGAGGGTGTCTTGGTTCTTCTTCCTGCAACGGAAGCAGTCTGCTACATATGGGATAAGGACCAATAGTCCCTTACCCCCCAGACTCTTCTTCCAGCACCTGCAGCAAGCCTCGCTCGAACAAGTCTGCGCTCCGCTCCCAAGTGAAACGCCGGGAATCCCGCTCCCCTCTGGCGGCAAGCTCGCTGCGCAGCCCCGGCTGCTCCAGCAGACGAAGCACGTCGGCGCCAAGCCGTTCCTCATAGCGGTAGGACATGAGGCAGTTGCGCCGGGTATGGCTGTACTCCAGATTGCCGCCCGAGTAGACGCAGACCAGCGCAGCGCCGCACCGCATGGCCTCCAGTCCCGGCAAAGAACCGGAGTCGTACGTGCTCGCGCTCACGAAGATATGGCTCTCGTTGTAGTGATAGCAGAGCTCCCGGTCATCGGCAGGCGTCCTTACCGTGAAGCTCTCCTCCCTGCTGAGCGCTTGAAGTTCCGGAGACTCCGCCAGTTCCCCCGGAGGCATCATCAGCATGACCTCGGTGTCGGGCCGGGTATGCTTGATCCGTCGCAGTTCCCGGAGCAGATATTCCTGCTCCCGGTGTCCGGAGAATCCGCCCTCGGGCCTCCGGACAATAGCCGAGACGGTCAGCCGCCGTCCCGGCTGAGTGCGCAATCCCAGATTGGTGAAGAGGCCGTCTACGCCTATGGGAACAATCCGTCCCTTGATGCCGTGGTGAAGCCGGACAATCTCCTGCTGCCAGCGAGAGAGCACGAATAAATGCGGCGTGGCATGGTAGGAAGCGAAGGAACGGGTATTGTCCGGCAGGAAGACGGGCTCGTAGCAGAGAGCTAGCCGGGCGTGAACGCCTTTGCCGGCCGCAGCTGCGCTTTCCGCCAGCGGCACGGTGGTATAGAAATTGGAGACGATGAGATCCGCCTTGGGGAAATCCTCGGCCTTCAGCGCTCCGTCCGTGACCCGAATCGGGCTGGATACCGGATACTCCACCACTCCTTGAGGGGGCATGAGCAGAATCACCTCATGCCCTCTGTACGACAGACGGTTCGTAAGCTCAGCCAGCATGCGCTGGGCTCCGCCCCGGCACAGTGTCAGAACCGGAAAGACGATCCGCATGCGTATCCCTCCCTGCGCAGCAGCCGGCTTAAGGCCCGGCGGTATTTCTGCTGGATCATGCCGATTTCAGCGGCCTGCTCGCTTCCGTGCCGCTTCGAGCCCATTTCGGAATGCACCCGGTAATCCAGAAGCGGAACCGGGATGTACTCCCACTCGTAATGCGGCAGCACGCGGAGCCAGAGCTCGTAATCATGGGTATAGCGAAAGCGCTCGTCGAAGAGTCCGACTCTCCGGAAGAGCTCCATGTCCATCAGCACGCTGCTCCCATTGACCGGGCAGCCCTTCATCAGCGTGGCAATCAGTTCCTTCCGGTCGCGATAAGCAAGGATAACCTCCCCTTCGGGAAGCCTGTTGCCGTTCCCGTCGATATAGGCGTATCCGGTGTGGCAAAAGCGCCGTCCCGAACGGTGCAAGGCGTCCAGCTGGGCCGCAATTTTGCCGGGATGGAACCGGTCATCCGAACTGAGCCAGGCAAAATAGGAGCCCTTGGCCTCTTCAATTCCGCGGTTCAGGGCGGCGGCGGTCCCGCCGTTGACACTTCTGCGGATATACCGGATCCGGTCCAGATAAGGAGCCAGCTGCTCCGTATGCCGCTCCGAGGCGTCATCCACAACCAGAATCTCGATTGGAGCATAGGTCTGCCCGAGCACGCTCTCCACCGCCTGAACCGCATACGGGCAGTTGTAGAATGGAATGACGACGGACACCAGAGGCATTTCGTTCATGTCAGCACCTCCCTGCTCGCCAGTATGGCATCCACCGGCGGATGCTCCGCTCCGAATGAATCGAGAAACGCCAGGTTGGAAGCCGTATGAAACCCCTTCAGCACGGTAACCTCGAAGCCGAGCCGGAGGAAATCCTCCACCTCCCAGCCGCTTCGGTGCTCCTGATAGATCTCCCCCTTCAGATGATAGTAATCCGTATTCGATTGGGGAAAATAACCTCTTGGCGTGAATACCACCACCCGGCTTCTTGCCAGAGCAGCCGCTGCCTCCAGGAGGCGCATGCCTTCCTCCTTCGGAAAATGCTCCAGCGAATCAACGAAGGTTACCGCCGAGAAGGTCCGGGGCAGAAACAATCTCCCGATATCCGCTGCATTCGCGTTAACCGGAATAATATGCGGGGCTTCAAACTGCCGGTTCTCCAGATAAGGGCGGTGAATCTCCAGCGCAATGACCAGAGAAGCCTGATAGCGTTCCAGCAGCACGCCCGTACCGCATCCGATATCCAATATGCTGTCGCAGAATTTCAGCTGTTCCAGAAAGAGGGGCAGAAAGTCTTGGACGACGATCTCCCGGTACATGACGCATCCCTCCTCGCTTGCCTTCAGCAGCTGCCCGGGGACCGCCCTCACCCGCCTATGGCAGCGACGAGCTGCCGCAGCGGATCGGCATAGCGCGCCGCCGTGGCGGCGGCCTCTGCCAGAATCGTATCGTAATGGCGCAGCGTACCCATGCCGCTGTGACGCCGGTAGCCGGTCAGCGCCTGATTGAGCATGACGGGCGCGCATCCGCGGACGATGCATCGCAGCCACAGATCATAATCGTGGGTGAACGGAAGCGACTCATCGAAGCGTCCCACGGCGCCGAACAATTCCCGTCTCATCATGACCGTGCATCCGTTGATCGGATTGCCTTGAAGGAAGCAGCGCAGGTAATCGGCCGGATTCGAGAAGACGACGCTCGCGTTCATCTCCGTGCACTGGGAGTGCTCATTGATGTAGTGAAAATTCGTATAGGAGATCAGCAGGCCGTGCTGTTCCATGAACGCAGACTGGAATTTGAGCTTGTCGTGATAGAAGACATCGTCGGAGCTGAGCCAGGCGATATAGTCGCCGGAGGCCATCGAAATGCCGTGGTTAAGCGCCGACGCGGTGCCCCCGTTGGCTTTGCCCAGATAATGAATGCGGGATCGGTAGGGATCGATACGGTCCGCAAAAAGGGTGCTGCCGTCATCGACCACGATAATCTCGTAAGCCGGAAGAGATTGGGAGAGGGCGCTTTGCAGCGCCTCTCCGATATACGGACAATTGTAGAACGGGATAATAACGGATACCTTGGGGTTCATGGCTGCTCTTCCCTCCCGTTGTGTCGTTGAACCCATTGCCGCTGATAGTTAAGAAGATCCTCCAGCGATTGTTCCAGCGGAACCCGGGCCCCCCAGCCGAGACGGACGGCGGAAGCGGAGGAGTGTCCCGCAAATCCCGGGTCTTCTTCGGTCCCGGAAGGAGGGGGGCTGCCGGTGCGCGCTGCGTTGGAGAATTCTCCCGCTTCGCAGACGACCGGAACGTCAGCCTTCGAGAGTTTCAGCAGACCGTCCGCCATTTCCCCCAGCGTTCGTGATACGCCGCTGTCAATCCGGTAGACGGTGCCCGGCTCTCCCCCCTCCAGGATGGCGGCATAGGCACGGACGGCGTCGCGGACATCCAGGAAGTCCCGGCGCGCGCTGCGGGAAGAGATGGCAAACGCCGGCTGCGGACCTTCCGCCTCGCAGCGGGCGATATGGCCCGCCAGGAGCGAACAGAAGCCGGTCGACGGACCCGGGCCGATCAGATTGCACGGTTCGGCCACCCAGACCCGCCGGTGGAAGAGATCGCCCCAGGCCAGGCAAGCCCACTGTTCCAGCGTCTTGCTGAGACTGTAGGGATGCGGCGGCCCCTCTCCCGATTCCGGCCGGACTTTGAGCCGGGACCCCGCTACGAGCAGACGGGTCTCCGGCAGGAATTCCAAGGCTTCCAGCAGATAGACGGCGGCCATGACGTTGCTCTCCAGATAGCCTGCGGGATCGCGCCACGATTCGGGAACCGAGTTGCGGCCCGCCAGATGAAGAATATAGTCCGGTCTGGAGCGCTCCAGCAGCAGCCGGACACCCGCACGGTTCTGCAGATCGCAGACGGCCACGGACGCCCCGGGCGGCATCGGCGGAAACGGCGGCAGACCTCCGCTTCTCCGGGAAGCGGGCCGGCGGATGACGGCCGTTACCTCGGCGCCGAACGAAGCAAACAGCGCTGCGGCATGGCGGCCGCTGAAGCCGCCTGCGCCGGTAATCAGCACCCGCCGGCCCCGGAAGGACTCCTCCCCGCCGTTCATGCGTACCGCCGTCCGGAGTTCTTCATCCAGGCCGCCAGTTCCTCCAGCATCTCGGGGTAAGACGGCAGCTTGAAGACGGCATCCGGACGGGTCGCGGCCAGCGTCCGGTCCTGTACCGGCCCGTCGTCGGGAACGATGGAGATCTCTTTCAGCCCGAACGCCGCCTGCATCGCCAGCAGCAACTCATATTTGCTGAGCGGATGCGGATGCGCAAGATGGATCAGCCCGGATACGGGAGAGTCCAGCATGGTCTCCGCCGCCTTGGCTAGCTCCAGCGTGGTCACTCCGTTCCACAGAACCCGGCGGTAGCCCGGAACGTTGCCCCGCTGCGAGAGGAGCCAGCCCATCAGGCCGATGCCGCCCTGCCGGATCTCGGGCCCGATGATCGAGGTGCGGATGGTCAAATGTCCCGGTTCGCGGACTTCGCCCAATTTCTTGGTAACGGCATACGCCGAGGTTCCGTCCGGAATGTCGTCCTCCGTGTACGATCCCCGCGTGCCTTCAAATACACAGTCCGTGCTGATATGGATCAGCCGGGCTCCCGCCGCATCCGCCGCCCGCCGCAGCCGGTGGGGGAGGAAGCCGTTGATATGGTAGGCATCGATCAGCCGCTGCTCGGCGCTCTGATTCAGGACGCCGAGCGCGTTAAGGATGACCTGGGGAGCCACAAGCGAGACCGCGCGCTCGACCGCCGCCGTATCGTCCGCATCGAGCAGCAGCCCTTCCGCATCTCCGCGGTCCCGGGTCGTGTAGAATACGCTGTACCGCCCCCGGCTCCGGAAATAATCGACCAGCATATGCCCCGCCATGCCGTTCCCGCCGAGAATGAGCAGCTTCATTGCAGGAATCCTCCCCGGATCAGAATGTCCCGGATCTCCTGCGGATTCATCAGATTGTTCTCGGAGCTGAAGCTGCTGAACGAGACCGGGGCGTAGCCGCTGTAACGGGTTTTGAGATGCGGCATATCCAGCGTCGGAAGAATGACCAGATACTGGCTGTCGTAGACGATGGTCGTCTGGCTCTCGAAATCGCTCATCAGAATTTCATGGATCTTCTCGCCGGGCCGGATGCCCGTCTGGGTAATCTGCACATCCGGCTTGCCGGAGGCCTCGATCAGCACCTGGGCCAGATCGACGATCCGGCAGGTCGGCATCGTCATCACGAAGATTTCGCCGCCGACGCTGACCTCGGAGGCTTTGAACAGCAGGGAGATCGCGTCGCGGAGCGTCAGGAAGAAGCGGGTCATTTTGAAATCGGTAATGCGCACTTCGGATTTGTCCTGAATCTGCTTCTTGAACAGATGGATCACGCTGCCGTTCGTTCCCAGCACATTCCCGCCCCGCACCGTGACGAACTTCGTCTCCGAGCCGAGCAGGTTGGCATACACGATCAGCTTCTCGCCGATCGCTTTGGTCATCCCGTAGAAGTTGGAGGGATTGGCCGCCTTGTCGGTAGAGATATAAATGACCTTCTTGACCTTGCCGGCCACGGCTGCCTCAATGACATTCTGGGTGCCGACGACATTCGTCTTGAGCGCTTCATAGGGCTGATCCTCGCATACCGGCACATGCTTCAGCGCCGCCAGGTGAAAGACATAGTCGACGCCCCGGCAGGCCATAGTCAACGCTTCGCGGTCCCGGATATCCCCGATGACGAAGCTCAGGCGGCTGTCCTCGAATTCCCGGCTCATCGCCACCTGGGCGGATTCGCTGCGCGAGAAGATAATAATTTCCTCCGGATTCTGCGGCAGCAACTGGCGGATCAGCTCATGCCCCCAGGAACCGGTGCCGCCGGTGACCAAAATCCTCTGATTATTGAACATGCAGGTTCCCTCCAAGCACAAATTTGACTACCTTCAAGGAGACATCCCGGTCCTTGTAGCCCTCCGGCGCTTCCCAGTCCCGGCTGACCGATGTCATAAGCCGGACGCAGCGGGCAATGGCTCCGGCTTCCACGCCGGAGACCACATTGCTCCCGCAGTCGACGGTCTCGGGCCGCTCGGTCGTCCGCCGGATGGTTACGGTCGGCACATTCATCAGACAGCATTCCTCCTGAACCGTGCCGCTGTCGGTGATCGCGCAGCGGGCGTCCCGCTCCAGCGCCACGAAATCAAAGAAGCCGAACGGTTCATGAAATTCAACCAGCGGGTGCATGGCAAGCGCCGGCTCCGCATCCAGCCGGGACCTCGTCCGGGGGTGAATGCTGCAGATCAGCCGGCGCCCCGACTCCTCGGCCACCCGGTTGAGTCCCTCCAGAATCTGCTTCAGGGATTCAGGGCGGTCGACGTTCTCCGCGCGGTGCGCGGTGACGAGATAATAGTCGTCGGCCTTCAGGCCCAGCCGGGCCAGCACATCGCTGCCGGCAATCTGCGGCGCATAATGCCGCATGACTTCATAGATCGGATTGCCGGTCAGCACAATCCGGCGGCTGGGATAACCCTCGGCGACCAGATGCTTCTTGCTCTGGGGCGTGTACGGCATGTTGATCGTCGAGACGGCGTCAATCACGCGCCGGTTCTTCTCCTCCGGCACCTCCAGGTCGTAGCAGCGGTTCCCCGCTTCCATGTGAAGCACCGGGATGCCCATCCGCTCGGCGAGAATCGCGCAGAGCGCGCTGTTCGTATCCCCGAGCAGCAGGACGCGGTCGGGCCGCTCCCGTTCGAGAATCGGCTCCAGTCCGCCGAACATGGCGGCCATCTGTCCGCCGAGTCCGGACTGCCGGTCCTGCAAGATGTAGTCCGGTTGGCGAAGTCCCAGTTCCGTGAAGAAGATGCCGCTCAGCGAAGCGGCGAAGTTCTGGCCGGTGTGCACCAGAATATGACGGTCCGCATAGCGGTCAAGGAGCGGAATAATGACGCTCAAGCGGATGATCTCGGGCCGTGTGCCCAATATCGTCATTACTTTCATAGGTCACTCTCCTGCCATAATAGAAATCGGGCGGCTCCGGCGCAGAAGTCCGCTAGACCGACGCCCGGGCGGAGCGCTTGCGGCTTCTGCGCTTGCGTCCGCCGCCGCGGGCGCTTCGCGCCGCGATGCGGCGGGCCTTGCCGGCGCCTCTGCGCCGCCGCACCGCCGTCCGGGTCCGGCGGCTCTGGCGCCCGGCCTTGCGGCGGACCGCCCGGCTGCGGCGCCGCTTCCCGCGGCCCAGCTTGCCCCGGCGCAGCTTGCCCCGGCGCAGCCGG
>NZ_JAVFHT010000010.1:0-139846 GCF_031470375.1 Paenibacillus glufosinatiresistens | reverse complement strand
GCTGGGTAGCTATGTACGGACGGGATAAGCGCTGAAAGCATCTAAGCGTGAAGCCCCCCTCAAGATGAGATTTCCCAGTATGTAAGACCCCTTGAAGACGACGAGGTAGATAGGCTGGGGGTGGAAGTGCAGCAATGCATGGAGCTGACCAGTACTAATCGGTCGAGGGCTTATCCAAAAGAAGTTGCAATGTGAGTTTCGGATCCGGTTTTCAGGCGATCAAGCCTGGACCATTGGATGGAGAGATACCCAAGTGGCTATAAGGGGACCCTCTGCTAAGGGGTTAGACTGCGTAAGCGGTGCGAGGGTTCGAATCCCTCTCTCTCCGCCATCCTCAATTTTATAGTTCTTCGTATGGCGGCGTAGCTCAGCTGGCTAGAGCGTACGGTTCATACCCGTGAGGTCGGGGGTTCGATCCCCTCCGCCGCTACCATACATACCTGGAGGCTTAGCTCAGCTGGGAGAGCATCTGCCTTACAAGCAGAGGGTCGGGGGTTCGAACCCCTCAGCCTCCACCACTCATTTAGTGAGTGGTAAGTACGGAATTAGTAACATGCCGGTGTAGCTCAATTGGTAGAGCAACTGACTTGTAATCAGTAGGTTGGGGGTTCAAGTCCTCTCGCCGGCACCATTGTAATCAAATGCGGAACCGTGGTGTAGAGGCCTAACATGCCTGCCTGTCACGCAGGAGATCGCGGGTTCGAATCCCGTCGGTTCCGCCATTTTTTACAACCGAATATGGCTCGGTAGCTCAGTCGGTAGAGCAGAGGACTGAAAATCCTCGTGTCGGCGGTTCGATTCCGTCCCGAGCCACTTTTTATGGAGGCTTAGCGAAGTGGCCAAACGCAGCAGACTGTAAATCTGTTCTCGTACGAGTTCGGTGGTTCGAATCCATCAGCCTCCACCAGTTATATAAATGACAAGCTGTCCTTTTCGAAGGACGGCTTTTTTGTTGTCTCTGCTTGGGGACAGACCGGCAAGGGAGTTTAAAATAACCGGATTCGTTTAAATATAAGATAATCCAAATGTGAAATGAGGAATTTCTTCCATGATATATGATACCGTAATTGTCGGCGGCGGCTTTGCCGGTCTGCAAGCGGCCATTCAGTTAGGCCGCTATTCGGCGCACCGGATTTTGGTCGTCGACAAAGGCGCGGGCCGCTCTTCCATTTGCAGAAGCTATCATAATATCCTTGGCTTCCCGGATGGCATCTCCGGGGAGGAGTTGCGTTCCAGGGGGCGGCTTCAGGCGGAGCGGGCCGGCGTGCTTTTTGCAACGGATACTATTATAAAGGCCGGCAAGCAGGGGGAACAATTCGAACTGGAAGGCGCCGAGGGGAAGCGATACAAAGCAAGAACTGTTCTGCTGGCGACGGGGATCATGGACCGTTATCCCTCTCTGCCCGGTCTCACGCGCTGTCTGGGAAGATCCGTCTATGTCTGCCCGGACTGCGACGGCTTCGAGATTCAGGGCCGGAAGACGGTACTGCTTGGTTCCGGGACGGCCGGATATCAGATGGCGCTGATTCTGGCTGCGCGCACAGACGACTTGACCTATCTCAATCACGAGCAACAGCCCCTGTCTGCCGAACAGCTTGAACGCCTGGAGTCTCTGGGGGTACGCTACTTGGAACAGGCGGCCGCTGCCATTGAGGAAGAGGACGACGGGATGCTTACCGGCGTTCGGCTGGAGAGCGGTGAGAGGCTGGAGGCCGAGCGCGGGTTCATTGCTTTTGGCGGGAATACGGTCCACTCCGAGCTGGCGGAACAATTGGGACTCGAACTTCACAAGAACAAGCATGTGGAAGCCGACTCACGGTCGCTTACGACGAATGTGGAAGGGGTATGGATTGCAGGCGACCTCGGCGTGCATGCCGAGCAGGCAACGGTAGCCATGGGCGAAGGGGCCATCGCCGCCATCTGGATCAACAAGCACTTGCAGAGGCTTAAAGGTACGGATCCGTTCCATTGAGATTTCTACTCATTCGACAAAGTGTGATAAAATAATGAAAAAAGCAAAAGTGGTGGGGCGCAGGTGGCAATGAACAGTGAAACGCTACGGCTTAGGCTTGGACAAATTACCGGAAGAAATACGGGGATTGAGTTGATGGGGAAGCAGCAGGCTGCTTCTCTTTTTGGCGTAGAGGAACAGGGGAGCGCTCCAGTGTTAGCAGGCGCCCGGCTGTGGGTGCGGCTTCACGAGCAGGAAGGCAAGACCACGGCACTCTGGATTGACGGCGAAGGGTTGACCGCGCTGGAACAGGAACTGATTTCGCTGGCCGCAGCCAACGTGGTTATGGCTCCGACATTATCATCGGCTCACAAAGAAGAAGGAGAAACGGAAGCCAGAGAATTGGGGGCCTGGCTGGAACGGCAGCTCGAGCAGGATCAACGCGATGCCGAGATCCCGGAGGAGATGGGGCTAAAGAGCCGGACATTCGGCAGCATGATTCCTTTTCTGCTGGTGAGCGAGACGGTAGGGGCCCCGGAATTGACTTACGGCTCGCTGATGAAGCTGGTGAGGAGCTATCTGGACAAAACGGCTCTGCTGATTCCGCTGCAGGACAAGGAATGGCTGGTGTTGGCCCGGGAAGAGCTGCTCACCGGAAGCGAAGAGAAGGAAGAAGACGAAGACTACGATACAAAGGATCTGCTCGCTCAGGCGGCGATGGGGCTGCACGAGCTGATCGCCTCCGAGTGGGGCGGCCTGTTCCATCTGGGGGTCGCGCCGGCCATGGTTCCGGCCAAGGAGCTGGTAGGCAGTACGGCGCTTCTGCGTGAGACGCTGATATTGGGGCGGATTTTTCAGATAGGGGAATACATTCATTTGCCCTGGAGGCTTCACCTGGAGCGGCTGGTCAACAGTATCCCGGAGTCCCGGCGGAGACTTCTGCTGGAGCAGTTCGGCCAGTTCGCCTCGGTGATGGCCGACAAGGAAATGCTGCTTACGCTCGAAACGTTCTTCGAGATGGAGTGCAATGTGAGCGAGACCGCCAAGAAGCTCTACATTCACCGCAATACGCTCCTGTACAGGCTGGACAAGATCAAGCAGGAGACCGGCGCCGATGTCCGGGTATTCGGGGATGCGGCTATTGTGAAGCTGACGCTGCTATTGTATAAAGTGACGAAAAGGAAATAGGTTTTTTGTGAACGTTACAAATAGCGTTTACATAAAGACTGGGGTAAGATAGGACTATAAGTTATTGCGAATTTATTCCGATTCAAGGGGGAAGTTCAATGGCAGGCGTACGTTTAGAGCATGTGTTCAAGAAATACCCGGGTTCCGATAAAGCCACGGTTATCGATGTCAACCTCGACATTAAAGATAAGGAATTCCTCGTACTCGTCGGTCCTTCCGGCTGCGGGAAATCCACGACTCTGCGCATGATCGCCGGTCTGGAAGAAATTTCGGAAGGCAAGCTGTTCATCGGCGACCGCGTTGTGAACGACGTAGCCCCGAAAGACCGCGATATCGCGATGGTGTTCCAGTCCTACGCCCTGTACCCGCATATGAGCGTGTACCAGAACATGGCGTTTGGTCTGAAGCTGCGCAAAGTCAAGAAAGACGAGATCGACAAGAAAGTACGCGAAGCTGCCAAGATCCTCGATATCGAGCATCTGCTTGAGCGCAAGCCGAAGGCGCTTTCCGGCGGTCAGCGTCAGCGTGTTGCCCTGGGCCGCGCAATTGTACGTGATCCTCAAGTGTTCCTGATGGACGAACCGCTGTCCAACCTGGATGCCAAGCTGCGCGGTCAGATGCGCGCTGAAATCACGAAGCTCGTAAAACGTCTTGAAACGACTTGTATCTACGTAACGCATGACCAGACGGAAGCTATGACCATGGGCGACCGCATCGTCGTTATGCAGGACGGCATCATTCAGCAGGCCGCTTCCCCGGAAGAACTGTACAACTATCCGGAGAACCTGTTCGTAGCAGGCTTTATCGGTTCCCCGACGATGAACTTCATTCATGGTACGCTGTCCGAGTCGAACGGAGCCGTTCGCTTCAAAGCCGAGAACCTGGACGTAGAAGTTCCTGGCGGCAAAGCCCAGACGATTCGCAGCAAAGGCTATATCGGCAAGGAAGTCATCATGGGCGTTCGTCCGGAAGACATTCACGAAGAGCCGGTATTCCTGGAAGCTTCGCCTGGAACGATCTTCACTGCTCTGGTTGACGTTACCGAGAACCTGGGCCATGAAATGCTGCTCTACCTGAGCGGCGTAGGCAAAGATACCGTAATCGCCCGTGTGGACGGACGTTCGACGACTCGCGAAGGCAGCAAGCCGAAGCTCGCAGTCGACATGAACAAAATTCACCTGTTCGACAAGGAATCCGAGCTGAACATTCTGCTGGGATAAGAATCGGCAGCCCGCCGATTGAATATGAAGGCCGCGTCTTCCGATGAGGAAAACGCGGCTTTCTTTGTCTTGCTGCCCCCGGTACAGCATGATTGCAATAGCGCATGGTATCCGATAAGATAACAGGAGAATTACCAACTGTCAGAGAGCTGGAATCCGTCCGGAAATTGCGGAGAACGGATCGCCACCAAGCTGGGCGACGAAAGGAAGAATTAGAAGATGGCCAAGAAGGTTAAGGTATCTGAGCTGGTACAGCATTTTCAGTTGGAGGTCATATCGGGACACGAGGGCCTGAAACGGCCGATTACAGTGGACGATTTGAACCGTCCCGGCCTGGAGATGGCCGGTTATTTTGAATATTATCCCGAAGACCGCGTGCAATTGCTGGGCAAGACAGAGCTGGCATTCTTCAGCATGCTGCCTACCGAGGAGCGGGAAGCCCGGCTTCGCCGGATCTGCGACGACCGGACGCCGTGCATTGTCATTACACGCGGGCTGGAAGTGCCGCAGGAACTGATTGGCATCAGCAACGAGAAGCAGCTGCCGGTTCTTCGCAGCGCGATGGCGACCACAATTTTCTCCAGCCGATTGACCAGCTTCCTGGAAGGAAGACTCGCGCCGACAGCAACCATTCACGGCGTGCTCTGCGATGTATACGGAGTCGGTATGCTGATTACGGGGAGCAGCGGCATCGGGAAGAGCGAGACGGCGCTGGAGCTCGTCAAACGCGGCCATCGGCTCATCGCCGATGATGCGGTAGAGATTCGCCAGACTTCCGATAACCAGCTGCACGGCACGGCGCCGGAGCTGATCCGGCATTTGCTGGAAATCCGCGGGGTCGGCATTATCAATGTCATGACGCTGTTCGGCGCCGGAGCTATCCGCAACCATAAGCGGATCACGCTCGTTGTCCGTCTGGAAGCCTGGCAGCAGGACAAGCAGTACGACCGTCTGGGGCTGGACGAAGAGACGACGCGCATTATTGATACCGATGTGCCCCTCGTAACCATACCGGTCCGCCCGGGCCGAAATCTGGCCGTCATTATCGAAGTAGCGGCGATGAATTACCGGTTGAAGCAGATGGGCTTCAATGCAGCGATGCAATTCACGCAGAAGCTGACGGCGACCATTTCGGAAGATATGGATGATCTCGATTAGGGGGTAAGCATAATGCATGGATTTCCGCTCGCACTGGACCCGATCGCCTTCTCGATCGGTGCGCTGAAGGTGCATTGGTATGGATTGATTCTGGGTCTGGGCGCGCTTACCGGGCTTTACCTGGCGATTCGGGAAGGCCGCCGCTTCGGGATGCCGCAGGAGTTCTTCATGGATCTGCTGCTGCTGGGCGTGCCGTCCGCCATTGTAGGGGCGCGGATATATTTTGTGGCGTTCAAGTGGGAGGACTATAAGAACAATCTAATTGATGTCTTTAAAATCTGGAATGGCGGCATTGCCATTTACGGAGCACTTATCGGCGCTATTATCTGCGCCATTCTGTACACGCGCAGCAAAGGCTATTCGTTCTGGCGAATCGCGGATATATGCGCGCCTTCGCTTCTGGCCGGTCAGATGATCGGCCGGTGGGGCAACTTTGTCAACCAGGAAGCCTATGGCGGACCGGCGACCGAGACCTTTTTGAGAGACAAGCTCCATCTTCCGGACTTCATTGTAGACCAAATGTACATAAACGGCGCCTATCATCATCCGACCTTCCTCTATGAATCGCTGTGGAGTCTGGTCGGCATCGCCGTGCTGTTCATTCTCCGTCGCCAGAAATTCCTGCGCGCCGGTGAGCTGTTCATGTCCTACTTCATCTGGTACTCCATCGGACGTTTCTTCATTGAAGCGCTGCGGACAGACAGTCTGGGCTTCAACGGCAGCACAGGAGTTGCCTCCATGCTGAATACGCTGTGGAAGCCGATGGAATGGATGGGATTCGAGCAGGGCAGCTTCGACCCGAACTACGGCAATATCCGGACCTCTCAGCTGCTGGCGCTGCTCCTTGTTGTAGCCGCGGTGGCGATTATCATCATCCGCCGGGTTACCGGGGCGGCCCAGGCCCGCTATCTGGACCCGATTGTGTCTTCGAAGCAGCAGCCCGAGGGACAAGAAATGGCATCCCCGGCCGCCCCGGATCGTGTTCCGGATCGTTCGGCTGCGCAAGGTGAGCCAAGCGAACAGTCAGGACTCGCCAAGACCAAAGACCAAGAGAAGACCGGGACGGCTTCGCCGCCGGATCAGCCCGAGGAGAAACGGTAAATGATAAGTTGCATGCTGTTCGATCTGGACGGAACGATTGTAAACACGAACGAGCTGATTCTCAGCTCGTTCCGTTATGCGCTGGAGACTCACCGTCTTCCGCTGCCGACGCGGGAAGAAATGATTCCCCACATGGGGACGACCCTGAAGCATCAGTTGACGGCGTTCACCGGACGAACCGAGGTGCAGGAGCTGGAAGAGGCCTACCGGTCGTATCAGAATGAGCATCATGATCGGTTGATTCAGGCTTTTCCGGGAGTGGATAAGACGCTGGAGGAACTGCATCGCCGGGGCGTGAAGCTGGGTGTGGTAACGACCAAGATCCGGCCGACGACCATTCGGGCGCTGGACATGTTCGATCTGGCAAAGTATATGGAGACGATTGTAACCGTCAATGAGGTTACGCATCCCAAGCCGCATCCGGAGCCGGTGCTGACGGCGCTGCGGCAGCTTGGGGCGGCCCCGGGGAAGACGCTGATGGTCGGCGACAGTCCGGCGGATATCCAGTCGGCGAAGGCGGCAGGCGTGCTCTCCGCCGGGGTGGCCTGGTCGCTGAAGGGGCCGGAGACGCTCAGACGCTATGAACCCGACTATATCATTGAAGAGATGGGCGAGCTGCTGGCCCTTGCTGCGGGAGGACGGGGGAGCCAGTGAGAAGGACGACCTCATATCCCGTAGAGAGCGAGAACTCGCTGTGGCATATTTACCGGAGCGTGAGCCCCTGGAAGGGGATCAAGAATTTTATCTGGATTCAGTTGTGCCGGTACTGCCCGAATCTGAAGGTGAAGAACTGGATTTATCGCCATGCGCTTGGTATGAAGGTCGGGGAGCATACGGCTTTTGGCCTGATGGCGATGGTCGATGTGTTCTTTCCGGAGAAGATTACGATCGGCGACAATTCAATCATTGGCTATAATACAACCATTCTGGCCCACGAATACTTGATCGACGAGTATCGGCTGGGCGAAGTGGTGATCGGCAGCCGGGTCATGATCGGAGCCAACACCACGATTCTCCCGGGAGTGACAATCGGAGACGGCGCTGTAGTGGCGGCGGGGTCGGTTGTACACCGGGATGTGCCGCCCGGGGCGAGAGTCGGCGGGAATCCGCTGCGGGAGCTGAAGCCGGCAAGCCGGTCAGAGGCTGCGGCGGACCTCCACTCGGACAGAGATGAGGAGGAATCTTAAAATGGCATCCAAAGAACGCATTCCGCAGCTGGATATATTCCGGGCCATCGCGATTCTCGCGGTGCTGGCTATCCATGCAACCTCGCGGACGCTGGCAGAGACGCTGAACACACCGCTGTTTCACCCTTTTCTGTACATCAATAAATTCAGTCAGTTCGCCGTGCCGTCCTTTGTCTTCCTCAGCGGCTTTGTGCTGTTCTACAATTATATCGACCGGCCGATGGGAGGGCGTACGCTGCTTACGTTCTACCGGAAGCGCCTGACATATATCGTGGTTCCGTATGTCGTCTTCTCGCTTCTCTACTACGGACTGAAGCTTCAAGCCGGACATGCCTGGGGAACCCCCGCAGGGGAGATGGGGGCCAAGCTGTTCAAGTATTTGTGGACGGGTACGGCGTATACGCATCTGTACTATATTGTCATCATTATTCAGTTCTATGTGCTGTTCCCGCTCTTCCTGTGGGTGCTGCAGAAGAACCGCCGCATCGCCGCCTGGGCGCCGCTGGCCGGTCTCGCGCTGCAGTGGGGCTTCGTCGTGCTGAATAAATATATGATTCGCCATGATCTGTGGCATCTGTCCAAGGGCAGCCTGTCCATCTCTTACTTCTCCTACTTCCTGCTGGGGGCGGCGATCGCCGTCTACTACCCGACCGTCAAAAGCTGGCTCGTCCCGTCCCCCGGTTCCAAGGGCAGGGGCCGGACCGGACTCTGGGCGGTTCTGTGGCTGCTGTGGCTGGCCGCCGGCATCGTTCACGTGGAACTCTGGTATACCACGTACACGGATAAAACCGTCATCAACAGCTTCTGGTACGAAGGATTCGCTAATGCCCACGCGCTGCTGTCGTGCCTGATCCTGTTCCGGCTGTCCTTCCTGCTGTACGGAGCGGGACGGAGCTTGTTCACCCGCCTTCTGGTATCGGCGGGGGCCTGTTCGTTCGGGATTTACCTGATGCATCCCGCCGTTCTGTATGTGTATCGGCGGATTGATTTTCACGGCGGCTACGCCGCCTATTCGCTGGCGATCTTCGGCGGATTCCTGGCAGCCCTGCTGATCTCCTGGGTGGTCGTGGCGCTGGCCTTCCGCTATGTGAAGCCTGCTTGGATTCTGTTCGGCTCGGCGCCCCAGCGGTCCGCCGGCAAGAATTCCACCGTTGCCGGCGCCCGTTCGGCCGGTAAGACCGGGTAGCCGGTTGGTCCCAACGGCAGGAGACGACTGCCGGGTCCCCGATAGGAGCCCGTTCCCGCTTGAAGCTTGGCGGGAACGGGCTTTTTGACTAGCTATTACCGCTTCTTGGGGAAATGCGGGCGCAAGAAGCCCGGGAAATATTTCAGACCCGGAAGGGTCACAAGGGAGGAAGAACACCCCGAAAGGGGAATTGTAAAGAAGAGCCAAGCGCCGCAATTGACGGAACTTCACAGGCCGTGGTACCATAGTAAAAATCCTTTACTTTACTACCACTTTACCATAATAAAGCGATTGTCCGGAGTGAGTGCTGTGGTAAAGCGGATAATCCGGCAAGTGAACAACGAACCAACGGCCCGAAGGCCGATTCGCATATGGATGAGGTGAATCCCGACATGTCGAAACCGAAAGGCTTCGAGAAGCCGGTCGGCGTACGCGATTATTTGCCCCGCGCCGTCGGCAAGCTGCGCAAGATCGAGAATGATGTGCTGCAATGCATGAGCCTCTGGGGCTACCGTCAGATCATGACGCCCACGCTGGAGTATTACGATACGGTCGGAGTGGCCAGCTCCACTTCCGATCAGAAGCTGTATAAACTGCTGAACAACCGCGGCCAGGCGCTGGTGCTGCGTTCGGAGATGACGGCGCCGGTGGCCCGGGTGGTCTCTTCGCTGCTCCGGGACGAGCCGCTTCCGCTGCGGCTGTCGTATCACGCCAATGTGTTCCGCGCCATTGAAGAAGAAGCCGGCCGCGAGGCGGAATTCTACCAGACCGGCGTGGAGCTGGTCGGGGACGACTCGGCGGAGGCGGACGCCGAGGTCGTGGCTTTGGCCATCGCTTCGCTTCAGGCGGCGGGGGTACGGTCTTTTCGCATTGCGATGGGCCATGTCGGCTTCCTGAACGGTCTGTTCCAGGAGACGCTGCCCGGACAGCCGCAGGCGCAGGAAGAGCTGAAGAGCCATCTGCTGGGCCGCGACTATGTAGCCTTCCGCGAGACGCTGGAGCGGCTCGCGCTGCCAGGCAATCTGAAGGAAGAGATGGAGGGCCTGCTCCGGCTGCGGGGCGGCAAGGAGATCTGCGGCCAGGCGCTGTCGCTGAGCGGCGACCCGCTCGCCCGGGAATCGATCCTGCATTTGTGCCGGGTATGGGAAGTGCTGGAGGCCTACGGCGTCTCCGAGCATGTGCTGATCGATCTGACGATGATCGGGGACTTCAGCTATTACACCGGCATGACCTTTGAGGGCTATGCTTCGGACCTCGGATTCCCGGTATGCAGCGGGGGCCGATATGACAATCTGCTGAAGCAGTTCGGCCGAGATGTGCCGTCCACCGGCTTCTCGCTCAAGACGAACCGGATTCTGGACGGCGTGCCGGAGGAGGCCGCGGCGGATATCGCGCTGCCGGTGCTGGTTCGGTACGAGGCGGCCCGGCGGCGTGAAGCGCTGGAGGCGGCAGCCCGGTTGCGGGCGGAGGGCAGAACGGTGATCACGCGGCTTGTTGCGGCGGCCCGCGAAGGGAGTTCAGCGGCGGCTAGCGAGGCGGCAGCTCCGGCGGAGGAATACGCCGAGGTCGTGACCTATGCCGCTCCCGCTGCGAACAGAGCGGAATAGAAGACACAGGGAGGCGGCGGAAGTGGCACAGGTATTGAAGGTAGCGATGCCCAAGGGGCGGATTTACGATAAAGCGGCGGCGCTCTTCCGGGCGGCGGGACTGCCGGTTCCGGAAGATGCCGAAGCGACCCGCAAGCTGGTGATTCCGGTACCGGAGGCGGGGATGGAATTCATTCTGGCCAAGCCGGTCGATGTGCCGACCTATGTGGAATACGGCGTGACGGATATTGGCATCGTCGGCAAAGATGTATTGCTGGAGGAAGACCGGGACGTCTACGAGCTGCTCGACCTCGGCATCGCGCGGTGCCGGATGTCCATCATCGGCCTGCCCGACTGGAAGCCGGGCATTCAGCAGCGGGTGGCGACGAAGTATCCGAATGTAGCCTCGCGGTATTTCCGCGAGCAAGGCCAGCAGGTCGAGGTCATCAAGCTCAACGGTTCCATCGAGCTGGCCCCGCTGATCGGGCTGGCTGACCGGATTGTGGATATGGTGGAGACGGGACAGACGCTGCGCGAGAACGGGCTGGTGGAGCTTCAGAGCATCTTCGGCATTACGAGCCGGCTTGTGGCGAACCGGGTCAGCTACCGGATGAAGAATGCGGAGATTCAGCAGCTGTGCGACCGGCTGGAGCCGGTCATCCGGGCTGAGCAGCGGTAAGTACGGGAGAGCGGGAGCAGAAGGGGGAAGCGGGCAGTGAAGATAGTAACGGCAAGCGAGTTTGAACTGCGGCGGGATGTGGATTACGGCACACCGGAGCAGAATGCTGCGGTCCGGGAAATTGTGGCCGGGGTCAAAAAGGAAGGGGACGCCGCGCTGTTCCGCTATACGGAGCGGTTCGACGGCGTCCGGCTGGATGCCGGAGGCATCCGGGTGACGGATGCGGAGCTGAGAGCAGCCTATGAAGAGGTGGAGCCTTCATTTGTGAAGGCAATCCGGGGAGCGGCGGACCATATCCGCTCGTTCCACGCCCGGCAGAAGCGCAACTCCTGGATGGATCTGCAGCCGGACGGCAGCGTCCTGGGCCAGATCATCCGGCCGCTTCAGCGGGTCGGAGTCTATGTCCCCGGCGGGAAGGCCGCCTATCCTTCCTCGGTGCTGATGAATGTCATCCCGGCCCAGATTGCAGGCGTGCCGGAGATCGTGATGGTAACCCCGCCCGCGACCGGCGGCAGAGAAGGCATAGATCCGTATATTCTCGTGGCGGCCGCGGAAGCGGGTGTAAGCGAGATCTACCGGATCGGCGGCGCGCAGGCCATAGCCGCGCTGGCCTACGGCACGGAGTCGGTCCCGCCGGTCGACAAAATCTGCGGGCCCGGCAACATCTATGTCGCGCTGGCCAAGCGCGAGGTGTACGGGGCCGTCGATATCGACAGCATCGCCGGGCCGAGTGAAATTGTGGTGCTGGCGGATGATACCGCCGAGCCGGCCTACGTCGCCGCGGACCTTTTGTCGCAGGCGGAGCACGACGAGATGGCCTCGGCCATTCTCGTCACCCCGTCCCAGCGGCTGGCGGACCAGGTCGCCGCCGAAGTGGAGCGGCAGCTTGCCGCGCTGCCGCGCGAACCGATCGCCCGCGCCTCGGTGGAGGCGTACGGGGCGATCATTGTGACCGGGTCCCTGGAGGAAGGGATTGCGGTGGTGAACCGGCTGGCGCCGGAGCACCTCGAAATCGTGACGCGGGACCCGATGGGCCTGACCGGCGCGATCCGGAACGCCGGCGCGATCTTTCTCGGCCCGTACAGCTCGGAGCCGGTGGGCGACTATTGGGCCGGGCCGAATCATATTATTCCGACGAACGGGACGGCGCGGTTCTCGTCGCCGGTGGACGTCGATGATTTTATCAAGAAATCAAGCCTGATCTACTACAGCCGGGAGGCGCTTCTGCAGAACGGCGCTGCCATCATGGAGCTGGCGCGCCGGGAAGGGCTGGAGGGCCACGCGCGGGCGATAGAAATCCGGCTGGAGCGCGAAGCGAAAGGGGAAACGAGCCATGGAGAATAAGGAATCGAGCAGACAGGCGGCGCTGTCCCGCCGAACGAACGAGACGGATATCAAGCTGTCTCTGGCCGTGGACGGCAGCGGGCAGGCGGAGCTGAACACGGATGTGCCCTTTCTGAACCATATGCTGGACCTGTTCACGAAGCACGGACAGTTCGATCTGGACGTGACGGCCAAGGGAGACATTGAGATCGACGATCACCACACGGTGGAGGACATCGGGATCTGTCTCGGCCAGGCGCTGCGGGAGGCGCTCGGCGACAAGGCGGGCATCAAGCGGTATGCCAGCGTGTTCGTGCCGATGGACGAGTCGCTGGCCCAGGTGGTCATCGACATCAGCAACCGGCCGCATTTCGAGTACCGGGCGCAGTATCCCTCTTCCCAGGTCGGCAGCTTCTCTACGGAGCTGGTGCAGGAGTTCCTGTGGAAATTCGCGCTGGAGGCGCGCATTACGCTCCACGTGATTGTGCATTACGGCAGCAATACCCACCATATGATCGAGGCGGTGTTCAAGGCGCTCGGCCGGGCGCTCGACGAGGCCACGTCCATCGACCCGCGGGTCAAGGGCGTGCCTTCGACGAAGGGAGTGCTGTAGATATGGCGGTCGCCATCGTAGACTATGGCATCGGCAATCTGCACAGCGTCGCGAAGGCGATTGAACGGCTGGGGCAGGAAGCGCTGGTAACCGGCGACGCCGCCGAGATTCTGGCGGCTGACCGGGTTATCCTGCCGGGCGTAGGCGCGTTCGGAGATGCGATGGCGCATCTCCGGGACACCGGGCTGGACCAGGCGGTGCTTGAGGTGGCCGCCGAAGGGCGGCAGCCGCTGCTGGGCATCTGCCTGGGGATGCAGCTGCTGTTCACCCGGGGCGAGGAATACGGCGCCCACGAGGGCCTCGGCCTGCTGCCGGGCCGCGTGGTCCGGTTCGAGCCGCGCGAAGGCTACAAGGTGCCGCATATGGGCTGGAACCGGCTGCGGTTCCTTCAGCCGGAGCACCCGCTGCTGGCGGGGCTGGACGAAGGGCATGTGTACTTCGTCCATTCCTATCACGCCCTGGTGGAAGAGCCGGGAGATGTGCTGGCGGTGTCAGATTACGGACACCCGGTAACGGCAGTCGTCGGGCGCGGGAGCGTGATGGGCATGCAGTTCCACCCGGAGAAGAGCGGGGAGCCGGGGAGACGGCTGCTGGAGAACTTTATGAAGCTGGAGCTGTAGCGAAAGAAGGCGGCGGAGCCGATTGGGGCCGGCCGCGCGGGGAACCAATACAGGGAAGCGGGGGAACGGCCATGTCATCATTCATCGTATATCCGGCCATCGACATTCTGGGGGGCAAATGCGTCCGGTTGAAGCAGGGGGACTATAATCAGGAGACGATCTACCACGAGAATCCGCTGGAGGCGGCCAAAGCCTGGGAGGCGCAGGGAGCGAAGTACATTCACCTGGTTGATCTCGACGGGGCAAAGGCGGGTCATCCGATCAACGATGCCGTCATCGGGGCCATTGCTTCGGTCGTGAATGTGCCGGTGCAGGTCGGAGGCGGGCTCCGCTCGCTGGCCGATGTGGAGCGCCTGTTCGCGGTCGGCGTCAGCCGGGTCATTATCGGCACGGCGGCGATTGAGGATACGGCCTTCACGGAAGCGGTGCTCGCGAAATACGGCGACCGGGTCGCCATCGGTATCGACGCCAAGGACGGCTACGTGGCGACGCGGGGCTGGCTGAATCTCTCCGAGGTGCGGGCCGAGGATCTGGCGAAGTCGCTGGCGGTCAAGGGAGCCGAGACATTCATCTATACGGACATTTCCCGGGACGGCATGCTCCAGGGGCCGAATGTGGAAGGAATTCTGTCGATGGCGAAGGCCAGCGGGAAGACGGTGATTGCTTCGGGCGGGGTCAGCGCGCTGGACGATCTGCTGCGGCTGAGCGCCCACAGGGATGCGGGAGTCGGCGGGGCCATTGTCGGCAAGGCGATCTATACGGGCGCAATCTCGCTGCCGGAGGCGCTTGGAGCGCTGGAGCCCCGGGCTTAGGCGAAGGCACAGTGAGCTGGGCAGAGAGCAGAATAGAGAGAAGAGGAAGAGAGGAGGGACCCCATGCTGGCAAAACGGATCATTCCCTGCCTGGATGTGAAGGACGGGCGGGTCGTCAAGGGCGTGAATTTTGTGAATCTGCGGGATGCCGGCGACCCGGTGGAGCTGGCGGCGCTGTATGACCGCGAAGGCGCCGACGAGCTGGTGTTCCTGGATATATCCGCCTCGGTGGAGGGGCGGGCGACAATGATCGAGGTCGTGCGGCGGACGGCCGGAGAGATCTCGATCCCGTTCACGGTCGGCGGCGGCATCTCGTCGCCGGAACATATGAAGGCGATTCTGCGGGCCGGCGCCGACAAGATCGGGATCAACACGGCGGCGGTGACGAACCCGGCGCTGATCGCGGAAGGCGCGCAGCGTTTCGGCTCCCAGTGCATCGTGCTGGCCCTGGACGCCCGGTTCAATCCCGAGTGGGGCGAGTGGGAGGTGTACACCCACGGCGGACGCAAGCCGTCGGGTCTGCGGGCGTTAGCGTGGGCCAGGGAAGCCGAAAGGCTGGGAGCCGGCGAGATTCTGCTGACCAGCATGGATGCCGACGGAACGAAGGACGGCTTCGATCTGAAGCTGACGGCGGCCGTTGCGGACGCGGTCGATATTCCGGTCATTGCCTCCGGCGGAGCGGGCCGGGAGGAGCATTTTTACGAAGTCTTCACGCAAGGGAAGGCCGACGCGGGGCTTGCGGCGACCATCTTTCATTATAAGGAAATTGCGATCGGCAAGCTGAAGGCCGACCTGAAGAACAGAGGAGTGGAGATTCGATGAGCGACGGACGACAGGAAATCGGCAGCCAGACTTACGGGGCGCCGGGAATCCGCTGGAACGGGGACGGGCTGGTTCCGGCCATCGTGCAGGATACCGATACGCGCGAGGTACTGATGCTCGCCTATATGAACGAACAATCGCTTCAACTGACGCTGGAGAGCGGAGAGACCTGGTTCTGGAGCCGCTCCCGCAGCGAGCTCTGGCATAAAGGGGCCACTTCCGGCAATACGCAGCGGGTGGACCGGGTTCTGTACGACTGCGACGGGGATACGCTGCTCGTGCTGGTGCGTGCGGACGGACCGGCCTGCCATACCGGGGAGAGAACCTGCTTCTTCCGGGAACTGCCTCCGGCAGGAGAGCGGCAGGACAAGCAGCAGGGCGAGACGCCCTCGCTGGGCGGGCTTGTCCCTTCGGCTGCGGATGGGACGAATGCGGCGAGCACGGCGCAGGCGGCTTCCTCGGAAGGCGCGGGACGTTTTGCCGTGCTGGCGGAGCTGGAGCGGGTCATTGCCGAACGGGAGACGGCGCGGCCGGAAGGCGCGTACACGACGTATTTGTTCGACAAGGGCGTGGACAAGATTCTGAAGAAGGTCGGCGAAGAGGCTTCGGAGACGATTATCGCCGCGAAGAACAAGGACAATGCCGAGCTTCGGCTGGAGGTCAGCGACTTGATCTACCATCTCTTGGTCCTGCTGCAGCAGCGCAAGCTGCCGCTTGATGAGATCATGGCGGAGCTGAGCGCCCGGCACGAGCGTCCGCGCCGCGATTAGAAGGAGGCTTGAACCATGGCCGTGTTGATCGATTATCATACCCATCATGAGCGCTGTGGACACGCCTCGGGCAAGCTGGAGGAATATGTGCGGCGGGCGATCGAGCTCGGTTACAGCCAGCTTGGGCTGTCCGACCATCTGCCGCTCCTTCATGTCGACCCGGACCGCTATTATCCGGAGATGGCGATGCCGCTGTCCGAGCTGCCGCGCTATGTGGAGGAGTGCCTCGAGCTGCGGGAGAAGTACCGGGGAAGCATCGAAATCCGGGTCGGTCTGGAAGCCGATTATATCGAAGGCTATGAGGAGGAGATTGCGCGGGTGCTGGAGCCGTATCCGTGGGATTATCTGATCGGCTCGGTCCATTTTCTGGGAGAATGGGATATCACGGATTTCCGGCAGACGGCGGGCTGGGAAGGCCGCGATCCGCTGGAGGTCTGTCGGGCGTATTACCGGGCGGTGAAGCGTTCGGCGGCAACGGGGATGTATGATATCATTGGACATATGGATGTCGTCAAAAGATTCGGCTTCGGCCCGGACACGGAAGAGGACCGCGCCGAAGCCCGGGAGCTGGCGCTGGATGCGCTGCGGGGCATCGCCGCTTCCGGGGCCGCCATCGAGCTGAACGCTTCGGGCCTCACGAAGCCCTGCAAGGAGATGTTCCCCGCGCCGTATCTGCTGCGGGAGGCGCGGGCGCTCGGCATACCGCTGACGCTGGGCTCGGATGCGCATGATCCGGCCAAGCTCGGCGAAGGCCTGGACGCCGCCCGGGCGCAGCTCCGGGAGATCGGCTTCACGGAGCTGGCGGTATTCGAGGGACGGCGCCGGTCGGCGGTCCCGCTGTAGATTCCCGGCGGAGCCGACGCAAGTATCGGTATTTTCAGAAAAGGGAGGACCCATGATGGCGGATTTCCAGCAGCCTCATCTGCGCATTTTCTCCGGCTCATCCAACCCGAAGCTGGCTGCGGACATTGCCCAGCGCCTCGGGGTAGAGCTCGGGCCGATCAAGCTTACCCGGTTTCTCAGCGGGGAGATCTATGTCCACTACGAGGAGAGCATTCGCAACTGCGATGTCTTCCTGGTGCAGTCGCTGTCGCATCCGATCAACGAGCTGTTCGTCGAGCTGCTCGTGATGATCGATGCCGCCAAGCGTGCCTCGGCGCGGACGATCAACATTATTGTGCCGTACTACGGCTATGCCCGCCAGGAGCGGAAATCGGCTCCGCGGGAGCCGATCTCGGCCAAGATGGTCGCGGATGTGCTGACGACCGCCGGAGCGACGCGCGTGCTGACGATTGATCTGCACGCCGCGGCGATTCAAGGGTTCTTCAATATTCCGGTCGACCATCTGACCGCGCTTGATCTCATCAGCGGCTATCTGAAGACGAAGGGGCTGCGGGATGTGGTCGTCGTCTCTCCCGATGCGGGGCGGGCCTCGATGGCGGAGAAGCTGGCCAGCCGGCTGGATTCGCCGTTTGCCATTATGATCAAGAAGCGCCCGGCTCACAATGAGTCGGTCATCACGCATGTCATCGGCGATGTCGAGGGACGAACGCCGGTCATTATCGAGGACCTGATCGATACCGGAACGACCATTGTGAATGTGGTCGAAGGACTGCTGGAGCGGGGCGCGAACAAGAGCATTATCTGCGCCACCCACGGACTCTTCTCCGGGCAAGCGCTGGAGAAGCTGAGCCATCCGGGCATCGAGGAGGTTGTCGTCACCGACTCGATTGCGCTGCCGGAGACGCACCCGGACACCTTCAAGGTGCTGTCCGTAGCAACGATTCTCGCCCGGGCGACCCGGATAATCATGGAAGGCGGCTCCATCGACAAGCTTCGGGAGGACGCGGGCATCTAGAGCCCGCGTTTTTTTGCGGCCGTCCCGCCAGATGTGCTGTCTTCCCGCTTAACTGACCCTCTTGCCTCTCCGCCCGCTTCCCCATGTTGATCTTCAAGCCCTACTTGCCGGGAACTGGCCGTGCATTTATGATATACTGTTGGATGACGGTCGCCCCATGACAAGGATGGAGAAGGCGGCCCAGGCAAGAAGGGAAGCAGATAAGGAGGTGCTTTGCTTCCATGATCGAACAGACATCAGAGCGGGGCGGAGAGAGCGGGAAGCTGCTGTCCGTTACGCTGGATGCGCATTTTTTCTTTGAACGGGCGGTTCGTTCGCTCGACAAGCTGCAATATGACAAAGCGCTGAGAAATTTCCGCAAAGCGGTTGAATACGAGCCGGAGAACCCGGTCAATCATTGCAATATGGCCGGTATCCTGTCGGAAATGGGCGATTATCAGGCCTCGAACGAGGTGCTGGCCCATGTGCTGGAAGCCATTGATCCGGCGATGACGGAATGCCATTTCTACATGGCGAACAACTATGCCAATATGGAGCAGTTTGAGCAGGCGGAGCGTTCGCTGATCGCTTATTTGGAAGAGGACCCGAGCGGCGAGTTCCTGGCCGAGTCCGAAGAGCTGATGGAGCTTCTGCGCCATGAGCTGGACCGTCCGGTTGCGCCGCACCGGATCAAGAGCCGGGAAGGCATGGCCGAACACGAGCAGGCCCGAACGCTGCTGGAAGAGGGGCAGTTCCCCCAAGCCGTACAGATGCTGGAGGAGATCGTCGAGAAGGTACCCGATTTCCTGGCGGCGCATAATAATCTGGCGCTTGCGCATTTCTATATGGGACGCTTCGCCAGAGCCAAGGCCAGCATCGCCCGCGTGCTGGAACTGGAGCCGGGCAATCTGCATGCGCTGTGCAATCTGGCGATATTTCTGCAATACGAGGGTAAAAGAGAAGAGACGGAGTCGCTTCTCTGCCGTCTGGAGAACATGCTGCCGTTTCATGAAGAGCATGTCTTCAAGCTGGCGACGACGATGGGCATTCTCGGCCGGCACCGGGCCGCTTACGGGCATTTCCGCCGCCTCCTGAAGAGCGGCGAGGCCGGCGCAGATGCCGTGCTGCTGCATTACTGCGCGGCCGCAGCCTGCAACAGCGGTCTGTACGCTGAAGCGGAGCGCCGCTGGCGGCAGGCCGGCAAGGCCGACCCGGATTCGGCGGTGCCCGGCTTCTATCTCGCCCAGCTCGGGCGGTCGGCCGCCGCGGGCGAACCGCTGCCGCCGGTCAGCTACAACTACCAGCTTCCTTTCCAGGAACAGCTCAAGCAGTGGAAGGACCGCTCGGGCAGCTTCGCGGAGCAGGCCCGCAGCAATCCGCTGCTGCGCTCCTCCTTCTTCTGGGCGCTCCGCTACGGCGACACCGCCCTGAGACGGCAGGTGCTGGAGGCGCTGGACTGGATCGGCGACAACGAGCTGGCCGAAGTGCTGCGCGAGCTGGCGCAGCAGCCGCTGCCAACGCAGGGCGAAGAAGTGGAAGAAGCGGCGCTGAGCCGGCTGCATCATCTGATCGGCATGGAGCCTTCCTAAGAGGGGGACACCCCGCCGGTCAACCTTGATCGCCTGAAGCTTATGTGCCTGTATTTGATTTTGCAGAATTCCATCCATGACGAGGAGGCCAACAAGCCTATGTACAAAACCATTGTAATCGGAACCGGACCCGCCGGGCTGACCGCTGCGATCTATCTGGCGCGGGCCAACCTGAATCCGCTCGTGATCGAAGGGCTGCAGCCCGGCGGTCAGCTGACGACGACGACGGAAGTCGAGAACTTCCCCGGATTCCCGGAAGGTATTCTGGGACCTGACCTTATGGGCAATATGCGCAAGCAGGCGGAGCGCTTCGGCGCCGAGTTCAAGAACGGATGGGTGGAATCAGTCGATCTCTCGCAGCGTCCGTTCAAGCTGACCGTCAGCGGTATGGGCACTCTGGAGGCGGAGACGGTTATCATCTCCACAGGCGCCTCGGCGCGTTACCTCGGTATTCCGGGCGAGCAGGAGAACGTGGGACGCGGCGTCAGCACCTGCGCCACCTGTGACGGATTCTTCTTCCGCGGCAAAAAGATCGTCGTCGTCGGCGGCGGCGACTCCGCCATGGAGGAAGCCAGCTTCCTGACCCGCTTCGCTTCGGAAGTCACGGTCGTTCACCGCCGCGGCGAGCTGCGGGCCTCGAAGATCATGCAGGACCGCGCGAAGGAGAACCCGAAGGTCTCCTGGGCGCTGAACCGTACGCCGCTTGCGGTGGCGACGGACGAGCAGGGCGCCGTCAAGGGACTAAGCGTCCGCAACAACGAGACCGGCGAGGAAGAGCTGGTGGAAGCCAGCGGCGTGTTCGTGGCCATCGGCCATACGCCGAATACCGGCTTCCTCGGCGGGCAGATTACGACCGACGGGAACGGCTACATTGCGGTTCGTCCGGGCACGACGGAGACCAATATCCCCGGCGTGTTCGCCTGCGGCGACGTGCAGGATACCCGGTACCGCCAAGCCATTTCGGCAGCCGGAACCGGCTGTATGGCGGCGATGGACGCCGAGAAGTTCCTGGAGGGCACGATGGTGCACGACTGGAGCGAATCGCTCGATAAATAATCCCGAAGCGCACTGCGCTTGGGTTTCGTAACAAAAGGGAGGCCGTCCGTTTAGGGCGGTCTTCTTTTTTGTCGCAGGAATGCCCCAACTGCTGTGCGTTCCGTCACACGTGCGGAACCGGTCCCGGTGATACCATGATGATAATGATTATCACTTAAATTTGAAGTAAAGGTAACGGAAAAGGAGCGCTTCCTTATGGATAAAGTGCTTAACCCTGATGAAACGGTCTTCGACCTCGTCAGCCGCCATCCTGAAGCGATGGAGATTATGACGGAACTGGGCTTCCGCGATATTGCCAAGCCGGGCATGCTTCAGACCGCAGGCCGGTTCATGACGCTGTCCAAGGGCATGAAGATGAAGAAGATGGAGCCGGAGACGGTCTATGCGGCTTTTCGCAGCCGCGGATTTCAGATTGCCGAGTAGAAGACGACCTATATATTAGGAGGAACGAAGATGAGCGAATTGATCAACAACCGGGAGATTGCAGCGCCGGAGCAGACCCGCCGTCAGGAAATGCTGAAAGAGATCATCAAGGAGCTGCACGCCGGCAAGAGCGTGGAGGAAGTGAAGGCCCGCTTCGAGGAAGCGGTCGGAGATGTATCCGTATCGGAGATTTCCGCAATGGAGAACGCGCTGATGATAGAGGAAGGCATTCCGGTTGCGGAAGTCCAGCGGCTCTGCTCGGTGCACACGGCGATTTTCAAGGGATCGATTCAGGACATTCACCGTTCGAATGCGCCCGAAGAGCAGGAAGGCCATCCGGTCCACACGTTCAAAGAGGAGAACCGGGAGGTCGAGCGCGTCGTTAATTTTCGCCTGAGACTGCATGTGGACAAATTCACAAGGGAAGACAGCCAGGAGACGGTCTACAAGCTGCTGGAAGACCTCAGCCTGCTGATGGATCTCGATAAGCACTACAGCCGCAAGGAGAATCTGCTGTTCCCGTACCTGGAGAAATACGGCATCTACGGGCCGACCAAGGTCATGTGGGGCGTGGACGATGCGATCCGGGCGGTCATCAAGGAAGCCAAGGCGCTGCTTGCGCCTTACGATTCAGCCAACAAGCCGGCGGTGCTCGATGCGCTGGAGATCGTGATCCGCGAAGTGAACGAAATGATCTTCAAGGAAGAGAACATTCTGCTGCCGATGGCCCTGGAGAAGCTGACCGAAGACGAATGGGTCAAAATCGCCCGCGAGAGCGACGAAATCGGCTTCTGCCTCACCTCGCCGCAGCGGGAATGGGTTCCTGAACGCGCCCCGGAGCCGGGCGCGGTTAACCCGGCAGCCGCCGGAGGCGCCGCCATGTCCGGTGCGGAGGGTTCCGCCGGAGCGGAAGCCGGCGAAGCCGCAGACGCTGCCGGACAGACGCCGCAGGGCTATGTCCGTTTTGCCACCGGCATCCTGTC
The DNA here is from genome assembly GCF_031470375.1 of Paenibacillus glufosinatiresistens. Classification (NCBI taxonomy): domain Bacteria; kingdom Bacillati; phylum Bacillota; class Bacilli; order Caryophanales; family Paenibacillaceae; genus Paenibacillus; species Paenibacillus glufosinatiresistens. Next base: position 117,742 of record NZ_JAVFHT010000010.1, on the reverse strand, counting down.
GGTCGAGCAGCTGGAGCTGGTGCTCAACCACCTGCCGGTGGATCTGACGTTTATCGACGAGAACGATGTCGTCCGGTACTTCTCCCACGGCAAGGAGCGGATCTTCGCCCGCACGAAGGCAGTCATCGGCCGCACCGTCCAGAACTGCCATCCGCCGCAGAGCGTACACGTCGTCGAGAAGCTGCTGGAGGACTTCAAGTCCGGCCGCAAGGATGCCGAGGATTTCTGGATTCAATTCAAGGATAAAATGGTGTATATCCGCTACTTCGCCGTCCGCGACGAAGCGGGCGCTTACCGGGGAACGCTGGAGTTCACGCAGAACATCGCGCCGATCCGGGCGCTCGAAGGCCAGAAACGGATTCTGGCCGATTAGCCTGATTCAACCGTCCGTCTGCCGCTAGGGCAGCGGGCGGTTTTGCTTTTTCTGCATGGCTCACCGTCTGACCAGCGCTTCTAATGATGAATAAAGTCTCTGATTGCAGTTTTTTTGAAAGGGAGCCGGGTGTGCCGTGAATCCTTGACCGCAGGAACACCTTCCATTATAGTGAGTAACGTAATGCCAATACGAGAAGAGAAAAAGGTGGCTTGTAACATGTCGGAAAACATCTACGTAGGCGTGGATTTGGGCGGGACCGCCATTAAAGTGGGAATCTGCAATGCCGAAGGGCAGCTGTTGCACACTTTTGAGGGTCCGACCGGAACCCAGGACGGCGTTGAGACCGTCATCGACAATATCGAGAAATACGTTCGCCAGATTGTTGAGGATTCCCCCTACACCTGGGATCAGCTGGCCGGCGTAGGCGCCGGCGTGGCGGGATTCACCAATATTAAGGAAGGCATCATTATTCTGGCGCCGAACATCGGCTTCCGGGATGTGCCGATCCGCGCCGTATTGGAGAGCCGACTGAACAAGCCCGTACGCATAGACAACGACGCCAACGTGGCGGCTCTCGGCGAAGCCTGGAGCGGCGCGGGCCGCGGCATCGACAACTGCGTCTGCTATACGCTCGGAACGGGCGTGGGCGGCGGCATTATTATCAACGGGAAGATCTATCAGGGCTACGCCGGTCTGGCCGGCGAGCTGGGCCATATCTCCGTTGTTCCGGACCTGGAAGCGATTCAATGCGGCTGCGGCAAAATGGGCTGCCTCGAAACGGTATCCTCGGCTACAGGCATCATTCGCATGGCCACTGACGCCGTGGCCCGCGGCGACCGGACGACGCTGTCGCTCGTCGAGCAGATCACGGCCAAGGACGTCTTCGACGCGGCCAAGGCCGGCGACGAAGTCGCTTTGCGCATCGTCGGACGCGCCGCCTTCTATCTCGGCAAGTCGATGGCCGCCTTCGCCGCTGTGCTGAATCCGGAAGTCTTCATTATCGGAGGCGGGGTATCCAAAGCCGGCGACATTCTGTTCGACGAAGTGCGCCGCGTGTTCGCCCAGCTCACTCCCGCTCCGCTGCAGACCGGCGTGTCCATCATTCCGGCCCAGCTCGGCAACGACGCCGGCATCGTCGGTGCGGCCGGACTGCTGCTGCGTTCTTAACATCGGGTCCACGTTCATACCTTAATCTAGGAGGGGAAGCTTGATGACCGAACAGGATATCGTTCCCGCAGCCGCCGGAGCCACCCTCATTATCATTACGGGAATGTCCGGGGCGGGCAAGACGATTGCCGTCCAGAGTCTGGAGGATCTTGGCTTCTTCTGCGTCGACAATCTGCCCCCCGTGCTGATCCCGAAATTTGCGGAGCTGATTGAGCAGTCCAAAGGCAAGATCGCCAAGGTAGCGCTCGTCATCGACCTGCGCGGACGGGAGTTTTTTACGGCGTTGTCGGAATCGCTGGCCTTCATGAAGGACCAGTTCACCATCAGCTGCGAGATTCTGTTCCTGGACGCAACGGACTCTGTACTGGTACAGCGTTACAAGGAGAGCCGCCGCCATCATCCGCTGGCTCCCAAGGGCATGCCGCTGGACGGCATCCGGCTGGAGCGCAAAATGCTGGAGGAACTGAAGAACTCCGCCACCCAGGTGATTGATACAAGCAATATGAAGCCGGCGCAGCTGAAGGAGAAGATTGTCTCCCGTTTCTCCCATGTCGGCAAAAGCACGCTGTCCGTCAACATTACGTCGTTCGGCTTCAAATACGGAATCCCGATCGACGCCGATCTTATCTTCGACGTCCGTTTTCTGCCTAATCCGCATTATGTCGATCAACTGCGTCCTCATACCGGCCAGAACAGCGATGTATATGACTATGTAATGAAATGGCCTGAAACGCAGGCGTTCCTGACCAAACTGCTTGATATGCTTCATTTCCTGATTCCCCAGTACCACAAGGAAGGCAAGGCTCAGGTCATTATCGGCATCGGCTGTACCGGCGGGAAGCATCGTTCGGTCGCCATCTCCGAGTATCTGGGCAAAATGCTGGGAGTCAGCGAGACGGAATCCGTATCGGTCAGCCACCGGGACGCCGAGCGCGACCGCCACTAACGAGGGAAGGGATCGCAATGGCTGAACCAGCAAGGCACCGGCCGCGCATCGTCGTTATGGGCGGGGGAACCGGTCTGTCCGTGATGCTGCGGGGACTCAAAGAGAAGCCGCTCGATATCACGGCCATCGTTACCGTGGCCGACGACGGCGGGAGCTCGGGCATTCTGCGCAGCGAGCTGCAGATGCCGCCGCCCGGCGACATCCGCAATGTGCTGACGGCAATGGCGGACGTAGAACCGCTGATGGAAGACATTATGAAATACCGGTTCAGCAGCGGAGAAGGGCTGGCCGGGCACAGCCTCGGCAATCTCATCCTGGCCGCGCTGACCGACATCTCCGGCGACTTTGTGACCGCGGTGCGGGAGCTGAGCCGGGTGTTTGCCGTTCGCGGCCGGGTGCTGCCGGCCGCCGGAGAAGCCGTCGTGCTGCACGCCTTGATGGAGGACGGCACCCTGGTCAGCGGCGAATCGAAGATTCCCGAGGCCGGCAAGAAGATCAAGCGCGTTTTTCTGGAGCCGGCCGATGTGGAACCGCTGCCGGAGGCGCTTGAAGCGATTGCCCAGGCGGATGCCATTCTGCTGGGGCCGGGAAGTCTGTACACCAGCATTCTGCCGAATCTGCTCGTGCCGAAGCTGGCGGAGGCGGTCGTATCCTCGGAGGCCATCAAGATCTTTGTCTGCAACGTGATGACCCAGCCCGGCGAGACCGATAATTATACGGTCAGCGATCATCTGCAGGCGGTCTATGACCATATCGGCCTGCATTTGTTCGATTATGTGATCGTCAACAACGGTGAGATTCCGGCGCCTGTCCAGGACAAATATGCCGAGAAGGGCGCGAAGCCGGTCGAATTGGACTCGGAAGCGCTGTTGGATAACCGGTATCAGCTGATTGCCGACCGGCTTGTGCTGTTCCGCACCTATCTTCGGCATGATACAGAGCGGCTGAGCCATCATATCTACCAGCTGGTAGAGGAATGGATGAGCCGACGAAGCGAGCGGCCGGTCGTCTGACACCGGCCACTAGCGGCGTTTACCGCGCCATTTTGATGGGAAGAAGAGGTGAGGACCTTGTCTTTTGCGGCGTTGACCAAAAAAGAGCTGACGATGATCGAGAGCCCGCCTTGCTGCGAAAAAGCCGAAATGTCGGCCCTGATCCGGATGAACGGCTCGGTGCAGCTCTCGAACAAGCGAATCGTTCTCGATATCTCGACGGAGAATGCCGCGATTGCAAGGCGGATTTATTCTTTGCTGAAGAAGCATTACCAGGTTCATACCGAACTTCTGGTTCGCAAGAAGATGCGGCTGAAGAAGAACAACGTCTATATCGTCCGCATTCCCGCCCGGGTCGAGGAGATTCTGAACGACCTGAAGATTGTCTCGGAGGGTTTTGTCTTTACCGACGGGATTGACCCGTCGATGGTACGCAAGAACTGCTGCAAGCGCGCTTATCTGCGCGGCGCCTTCATGGCGGGCGGCTCGGTCAATAATCCGGAGGGCTCTTCATATCATCTGGAGATCGCTTCCATGTATGAAGAGCACTGCAAGGCGCTCGTTGAGCTGGCCGGTGAATTCCATTTGAACGCCCGCTGCATCGAGCGGAAGAAGGGCTTCATTCTTTATATCAAGGAAGGCGAGAAGATCATCGAGTTCCTGAATCTGATCGGCGCGCACCAGGCCCTGTTCAAGTTCGAGGATGTGCGGATCATGCGCGACATGCGCAACTCCGTCAACCGGATCGTCAACTGCGAGACCGCGAATCTCAACAAGACCATCAGCGCAGCCGTCCGCCAGATCGAGAACATCAAGTTCCTTGAGAAGGAGATGGGCCTTGAGAATCTGCCCGACAAGCTGCGGGAGGTGGCCGAGATCCGGCTGGCCCATCCCGACATCAACCTTAAGGAAGTTGGCGAGATGCTGAAGGGGAACGTCAGCAAGTCCGGCGTGAACCACCGGCTGCGGAAGATCGACGAGCTGGCGGAGAAACTGCGGGGCGGCGGCTGAGCCGCCCGGTAAGCGATTTCCGAAAACGCCAACTTTTTTTCTAGTTCGCTTTTGCGGTTTCGGATATAATGTTATAATGTGAGAAAATTAAATGCGTATTTGGGCAGATCTTAATTAGGGGGTAAGCGTTTCATGACAAAGCACCCGGTAGTTGTACGGTTGAAGACGGGTCTCCATGCTCGGCCCGCGGCATTGTTCGTGCAGGAGGCCAACAAGTTCTCTTCGGAAATCTTCGTTGAGAAAGAGGATAAAAAAGTAAACGCCAAGAGCATCATGGGGATCATGAGTTTGGCGATCAGCTCCGGTACGGAGATTCATATCAGTGCGGAAGGCGCCGATGCCGATCAGGCTGTGGCGGCTCTCATCGGCCTTGTCAGCAAGGAAGAGCTCGAGAACCAGTAAGCCTTCAGCTTCCATCCCTATTAAGGCAGAGAACGGACGCCGGACCCAACCGGCGTCCGTTTATTTGTGCCGGGAGAAATCCTGAATTCCGCTGCAACCTTTGTTCGCAGCTTCCGTCAAAGAAGGTACGGAAACGTACTCATTTTGAAGGAGGAACAACGCATGAGAAACTGGATCAAATCGGCGGGAGCCGTTGTCCTGGCAGGCAGTCTGTTGTTTGGAGGAATGGCATTGAGCGGAGCAGGGCAGGAGCCGAAGAAGGCGTTTGCGGCCGAGGAATCCACCAAGAATACCGTCAGCGTCGTGGGTAAAGGCGAGCTGTCGATGAAGCCTGACATCGTCTACCTGAACATTGGAGCCGACTCTTCGGCCGCCACGGCCCAGGAAGCGCAGAAGGCCAATGCCGCCAAGATGTCGAAGGTGACGACACTGCTGAAGAACACGTGGGGCATCAGCGACAAGGATCTCCAGACCGCCGAGTTCTACGTCCAGCCGAATTACACTTACAGCGAGAAGGGGGGCCAGCAGGTGAAGGGCTACAACGCTCACCATGTCGTGCAGGTAGCCTATCGCGACCTGGATAAGGTGGGCGCTCTGCTGGACGCCGTATCGGGGGCCGGAGCGAATAATATCGGCAGCGCCCGCTTTGCGGTCGAAGATACATCGGCCTTTGAAGCCCAGGTGATCGAGAAGGCAATGGCCAACGCCGATGTCAAAGCCGGCGCCATCGCCAAAGCGGCCAAACGCGGGCTCGGACCGGTGCTGTCCGTCAGCCAGAGCGTGAGTACCGATACGCCGGTCATGTATGAGCAGGCCAAAATGATGGCGGCTTCCACGGCCGCAGACGCCGACACGACGATTTCGACCGGCGAAGTGAAGGTGACCACCCAGCTCAGCGTGGTCTACCAGCTTAATTAGGACCGCCCTTAGCGGCCGTCCCGAGGGGTGCGACAGTCCGTCGCCGCAATGCGGCGGCGGTTTTTTTTTATCGCTATCGAATAAAATTTGAAATATCGTTTAAGAAAATGTCATAGACGCAGGCCGGAACGGCGCCAAAGCTTACCAAATTGTAAAGGCTGCTGTAACCCCCTGCGCGTCCAGCCCCTTTTATAATAGTAGAAGCGGATTGTTAGAATTCATAACCCGAAAGGACGACGACGGCGATGAACAAGAACAAGGATACAAGAACAGGCAGCAAATGGCGGACACAGGCCGCACGGTGGGGAATTGGAGCCGCGGCTGCGGCGCTCTTGGCGGCAGGGCTTCCGGCGGAGACGGGCCTGGCTGCGCCGGCGGCTGCTGTGCAGAAGGCGGCTGTGCAGAAGGCGGCGCAGAGCACCGTCCTGCTGAAGTGGAATGGAGCGGTTACGAAACAGCAGGGACTCTATAAGGAGGGTGCCGTCTGGGTCCCGGTCTCCTTCCTGCGGGATACGTTGAAGCTGAACGTAACCTACAATAAAGAACAGCAGACCTATCAAGTGGGTTCCGGCGTGCGGAAGCTGACCCTGTATGTCTCGGAGTACGGAATTTCGCCGTCTGTGAACGGGTTCTTCCTGTCCGAGTACGAGGGTCTCCTGCAGAGCGGGAAGCTCTATGTTCCGGTCGGTCTGCTGACCGACTATATGGGATATCAGGCGGATTTCAGCAAGGCCTCCGGCCGGCTTAACCTGATGCCGAAGGCCCAGAACGCCTTAGCCGTCAGCTCGTCCACCTATGCTGCGGACAAGGAAGGCGCCGCCATTCATCTGGAGTATCCGCAGATTTCCGGGCTGAACAACGCTGCGGTACAGCAGAAGATCAACGAGACGCTGAAGCAGGCGAATGCCGCTTTTACCGCGGAGATGAACAATGAGCTGGCCAAGAGAGGCGAGGATGAACGCCCGTATGAGTTCGACTCGCGCTTCCTGGTGACCTATAACAGCAACGGGCTGCTCAGCCTCGTCATGGATCAGTACAGCTATCTGGGCGGAGCCCACGGCATGACCTACCGTCAAGGCTTTACCTTCTCCCTCAAGGACGGCAAGCGCCTGCTGCTGAAAGATCTGTTCGGAGCCAATCCCGACTACAAGAAGGTGCTGAACGCCAAAGCCGGCAAGGAGCTGAGAGCGATGGGCGGCTATCTTGGCGGGTTCACGGGGCTGACGACCGAGAAATACTTTTATTTGAAAGAGGGCAAGGCGGTCCTGTTCTTCCAGCTCTATGACTATACCGCATATGCCCAGGGCTTCCCGCTTGTTACTTTTGACTTCAAGGAGCTGCTGCCTCCGGGACAGAGCGTGCTTGGCGCGCTGAAATAGTGAGACCGGAAGTCTGCCGAAGGCCTCACTGCTTAATCCGGCCTTACCCAAAAGTCAATGAGCCGGAGATCGCCGGTGGGTTGGAGGGGGTGAGTAGCGATCCATTTGAAGTTATTCTCGATGTCGTATTGATATACTTGGTTATCCCAGATGGAGTAGAAGATGTTTCCATGTACCAGACTGCGGTTGGGAGGAGCCGCTAGGGGAAAACGATGAGTAACCTTACCCGTGTCAGGATTTATAACTGTAATAGAGTTATCTGTGGATTGGCCCAGCGAGTATTGGGGGACCAGCAGACTTTCGCCGTAGCTGAGCACTTGATAGGGAGAGGCACCTTTCCAGGGTATGGTCTGGATTTTACCGCTTTCAAGGTGAAGAGTAGCCAAGACTTTCGCTGGTCCATTGAAATCATCCATCGCATTATTAGCAAGCATTAGTGTGGTAGGGTCTAGGAAGAAGGTGTCGGTTGAGAATGTTGTCAAACGGTTCTTATAGTCGTGAATCGCATGCAGTTCGGAGTCGTACACCGATATGTGCTGCATGCGCTCCTGAATATGATCGGAGAGCACATAGATCCGATCTTGGTTCGAAGTAATCGTGCGAAGAACGCCGGGAACCTTGATTTGCTTGACAATTTTGCCGGAAGCCAAATCAATCTTATTCAATTCGCCATAAGAGATATCCGTGTTATGAATCACAAATGCATAACCTCTCTGAATAGCTACATCCATAGGATAATCACTGGTGGGGACCGTAACCAGCTTGTTTAGTTGGCTGTTCAATTCAATAATTTGATTTCCGGAATGTCGCGGTGTACCCGTACTTACAAAATAATAATTACCTTTATAAGTTTTACCGGGTGTGACTCCACCTGCACTAAGCTTTAAGGTGCGAATCAGCTTCCAGTCATCCGAATAGAACCGGAACTCACTGTGAGAGCTACGAAAGGAAGTAAATACGGCCATATAAGCGTAGTCATCCGGAAGTTTGTATTTATCCTTCTCGGAAGACGAGCCGCAAGAGGACATAAAAGCCGCCAATAAAATCCACACTATTAATATTTTTACCCGCATACAATAGTCCCTTCTTAAAGATATTTAATGAATATCGGCAAGAATTGACTTAAATTCTTGCCGACATTCAGTCAGAAGTAGAGGTAGCTGTCCTGATTATTGTGAGTAAACTACGTAAGCATGTTCACTCTGAGTTAAGTCAACGGGCCAAACAGCCCCTCCATCGTTTAAATTAATGTTGTACATACTGTTAAACATGTAGTATACGAGTTGAGAACAATAAAAACTTGAAGATTGATTAATATTAAAGAAGTTGTAGTTATATGGTTTGTTTAGATGATTGTATGCTTTAAGAGCAAGATCAATATCTTGTTGAAGTGTAGTACCAATTACAGTACGCAGTTGGAAATGTTCGTACCTTGCATCCCAATCGTTGGGCCATAATTTAACGCCATTCATATCCCCCTTATTTCCAAAAGACTCTAGAACATAATTGCTGGAATAGACAAGGCCCGCATGTCCTCCGGCCCAAGTGCTAGAAGAACTGCTGGCTGTGTCTGTAGTAACTAAAAATTCACCAGCTCTTGAGGTATACGAGCCTGCAGCTTGTCTGGACATATCTGTACTAATTGTACTAGCTTGATTTTCTGCTGTTTTAGGATCACCGATAAAAAGTGGTTCTTGTTTATCCATTTGGGTTTTAAGTCCCTCGGTTGCTTGTTTCGCGGTTTCTAAATCATTAATTTCCGATTGATTTAGCGAACTGAATGAGGAGGAGTCATTGGCAAAAGCGCTAGTAACGGGCAGAAGTAAAAAGATAGAGATACAAAGTGTAATAATTTTTTTCAATAATAACATTCCCTTCCTTTATTGTTATGTGGATCCACATTGTTCATGGTAATCTACATAACGAAAAGATTATATAGGAACATAGATACAATTTTTTACAATTATTTAATCTTAGGACATTCTCCCGGTTCCGCCCCAGGCCGCTCTTCATATGCTGAATAGGTGAACGAGGCATTCGGCAAAGGAGGAGCGGGAGTGGTCTATCAGTACACGGCGCTAGGAGACTCGCTGACAACAGGCTTCGGGGCGCTGCCGGGAAACGGCTTCGTTCCGTTGTACCGGCGGATGACGGAAGCCCGGCTGAGGTCTTTCGTGGCGCACACCAATCTGGGCATTAACGGCCTGACGACAACGGAGCTGCTCTGGTACATTCAGCGGAACGCCATGTTCCGCCAGGCGATCCGGGAAGCGGATGTCATTACGGTGTCGATCGGCGGCAACGACTTAATCCGGGCGGCCCGCTCGGCAAGGGGGAATGGCGCTGCGGCGCTCCCCCAAGGAGCTGTCCACAAAGCCACGCGGCACTACGGGGAGATTATGCAGGCTATCGGCTCGATCAAAGCGCAGGACGGCAGGCCCTATCTTCTGCGGACGGTCGGACTCTACAATCCGTACCCGAGATGGGCGGAAGCGGCGGAATGGGTGAGACACTTTAACCGGCATGCCGGGCGGTACAGCAGCAGAACCAGCGGCTTCGCCGATATATACGGCGCCTTCGCAGGCAGCGAGCGGGAGCTTCTGTCCCTCGACGGACTGCATCCGAACGGCAGGGGCTACCGGGTCATTGCCGAACGGCTGAATGCGCTGGGTTACAGTCCGCTGGTGTAAGAAGAAGGGCCTGCAAGCTGCATTTTGTTCACAAAAAGACCCCCTTGAGCCTTAGAGGCCACAAGGGGGTCTTCGTCATGCGCTGCCTGGGTCCTGGGATTATTGACCCACGGACATCGGGTGCTCGATGACTTTGTCGACGAGACCGTAAGCGGCAGCGTCCTCCGCGCTCATGAAATAGTCGCGGTCTGTATCCTTCTCGATGCGCTCCAGCGACTGGCCGGAACGTTCGGCCAGAATGCGGTTCAGCTTGTCGCGCATCTTCAGGATGCGGCGGGCGCGGATTTCAATATCCGAAGCCTGGCCTTGGGCGCCGCCGAGCGGCTGGTGAATCATAATCTCGCTGTTGGGCAGCGCGTAGCGCTTGCCGATCGCGCCGGCCGTCAGCAGGAAGGCGCCCATGGAAGCGGCCATGCCGACGCAGATGGTGGATACGTCCGGCTTGATGTACTGCATCGTATCGAAGATCGCCATGCCGGCGGTGATGGAGCCGCCGGGACTGTTGATGTACAGGGAAATATCCTTATCCGGATCCTCCGCCGCCAGGAACAGCATCTGGGCAATAATGGAGTTGGCCACCACATCATTGACTTCGGTACCGAGGAAGATGATGCGGTCCTTCAGCAGACGGGAGTAGATGTCGTAAGCCCGCTCGCCGCGGTTGCTCTGTTCAACGACCATTGGAATATAACTCATTTTCGGATAACCTCCTTTGAATTGAACGGCTTAGGATACTGCTTTACCACATGATAACCAAATTAAAACAAAAAGTCAAAGAAAGTCAAACTCGGACCGAAAAAAGAGCCGCTAAGCGGCTCTCTGGTTAATTCGTGGTACGATGGTTAATTACAAGTATGTCTTGCTGTTCCTGTATAATCTAGAAGTTAATGGCGCGCCCGCCAAGAATCGAACTTGGATCTCAGGCTTCGGAGGCCTACGTCATATCCATTGGACCACGGGCGCAACAGAACTTATTATAGATCAACATCAGGAAGAATGCAAGTCATATGTCCAAATTTATGTGACCGGGCCCTGCGGCGCGGCCGGACAGGCTGATGCCTTTTTCGTCTGCTGCATAAGAAGATAGAGACGGGCGAATTCTAGACGGGAGCACTTGCACTCGGTGGAAGTTTTGGGTAGAATACAAGTGGGACTTAAAACGTTAACCCGGGACGTTTTGAGACCATATAGAGAAGGGGAAGAGAGAAACCGCAGGAGTGAAAGCATGCGTAACCTATTAGAGATCCAAAAGCAGCTTCTGCCTGATCTAATGGAGACCCTCAAACGGCGGTATACGATTCTGCACCAGATTCTGCTGTCCGACATCATCGGACGACGGACGCTGGCCGCATCCCTCGATATGACCGAGCGGGTGCTGCGGGCGGAGACGGATCTGCTCAAAGCCCAGGGGCTGATCGAGATTGAGAGCGTCGGCATGCGCATCAGCGAAGCCGGCCGCGAACTGCTTGATCTGATGGAGCCCATCGCCAAGAGCCTGTTCGGCCTTGACGAACTGGAAGAGCTGATTCGCCGAGAGTACGGCTTGTCCAAGCTGGTCATTGTACCGGGAGATTGCGATGCTTCTCCGGTAACCAAGCGGGAGTTGGGACGCGCTGGCGCCAAGGCGCTGCTGAGCGTGCTGAAGCCCGGCGATACGGTTGCCGTAACGGGCGGTTCCACGCTCGCGGAGATGGCGGATCAATTAACGGCGCCCATTGCGCCGACTTTTCAGAAGACCTGGTTCGTACCGGCACGCGGAGGGCTTGGAGAGAGCATGGAGATCCAGGCCAACACCATTGCCTCCACCATGGCCAAGAGGGTGGGTGCGAATTACCGGCTGCTGCATGTCCCGGATCTGCTGGGAGAGGACGCTTATCAGTCCCTGGCCCATGATCCGAATATCGGCGAGATTGTGCACACGATCCGGCATTCCCGAATCATCGTGCACGGCATCGGCGATGCTATGGAGATGACGCGCCGGCGCAAGCTCGGAGAAGACGCGATTGCGGCTATCCGAACGGCGGGAGCCGTAGCCGAGTCGTTCGGCTACTATTTCAATGAATCGGGCGAAGTGGTGCACACGATGCTGACGATGGGACTCCGCCTGGAGGACATCATCCGCACCGAAGTGGTCATCGGCATCGCCGGAGGCAAGCGCAAGGCCAAAGCCATTCACGCCATGCTCCGGTTCGGCCGCGAGAACATTCTTGTGATCGACGAAGCCGCCGCCATGGAAATCGGACGCGAAATCGAAGCCGCCCGCAGCGCGGGAGACGCCGTTTCCACATAATGGCGAGCATTAGCCCTCATCATGCGTTATACTTAACCTGTTGTCTTGACAGGCCTCAACCGTCTGTCTTGAATAAATAAATGATACTTAGGAGGAACTATTCAATGACTGTAAAAGTAGGTATCAACGGATTCGGACGTATCGGCCGCCTTGCTTTCCGCCGTATTCAAGAAGTGGAAGGCATCGAAGTAGTAGCTATCAACGACCTGACCGATGCCAAAATGCTGGCGCACCTGCTCAAATATGATACAACGCAAGGCAAATTCCAGGGCGAAGTTGAAGTTCATGACGGCTTCTTCAAAGTAAACGGCAAGGAAGTTAAAGTCCTGGCTAACCGCAATCCGGAAGAACTGCCTTGGGGCGACCTGGGCGTTGACATCGTTCTGGAATGCACAGGCTTCTTCACTTCCAAGGAAAAAGCCGAGCTGCACCTGAAGGGCGGCGCCAAGAAAGTGGTTATCTCCGCTCCGGCTACCGGCGACATGAAGACCGTTGTATACAACGTCAACCATGACATCCTCGACGGTTCCGAGACGGTTATCTCCGGCGCATCCTGCACCACGAACTGCCTGGCTCCTATGGCCAAGGTTCTGAACGACAAGTTCGGCGTTGTAGAAGGCCTGATGACAACGATCCACGCCTACACCGGCGACCAGAACACGCTGGACGCTCCGCATGCCAAGGGCGACTTCAGACGTGCCCGTGCCGCTGCCGAGAACATCGTGCCGAACACGACTGGCGCTGCCAAGGCAATCGGCCTTGTTATTCCTGAACTGAAAGGCAAGCTGGACGGCGCTGCTCAGCGCGTACCGGTACCGACTGGCTCCCTGACCGAGCTGGTATCCGTTCTGAACAAGACGGTAACCGTTGACGAAATCAACGCTGCCATGAAGGAAGCTTCCGATCCGGACACTTACGGCTACACAGAAGACGAAATCGTATCTTCCGACATCAAGGGCATGACTTACGGCTCCCTGTTCGACGCTACACAGACTAAGGTTCTGACTGTAGGCGACAAGCAGCTCGTGAAGACTGTGGCTTGGTACGACAACGAAATGTCCTACACGGCACAGCTCGTTCGTACGCTGGAATACTTCGCCAAAATGATTAAATAATTTCGCAAGCCACTATAGTCCATTCATAGAGCGGAAACGGGATTCGCAGTTTCCGCTCTTTTACGAGTGTTCGATTTGAACCTATTATGCGTGTGTGGAGGATAGATCATGAACAAGAAAAGTGTCCGTGATGTTGAAGTTAACGGCAAGCGCGTATTCGTGCGCGTCGATTTCAATGTGCCGCTCGAAGACGGCAAGATTACCGACGATACCCGTATCCGCGAAACGCTGCCGACGATCAAGTACCTGATCGAGAACGGCGCGAAGGTAATTCTGGCGAGCCATCTGGGCCGTCCGAAAGGCCAATTCGTTGATTCCATGCGTCTGACGCCAGCCGCTGAACGCCTGTCCGAGCTGCTGGGCAAACCGGTAGCCAAGGCCGATGAAGCGATCGGCGACGCCGTCAAGGCGAAGATCGCCGAACTGAAGAACGGCGACGTGCTCGTGCTTGAGAACGTCCGGTTCTACCCGGGCGAAGAGAAGAACGATCCGGAGCTGGCCAAGCAGTTCGCCGAGCTCGCCGATCTGTTCGTCAACGACGCCTTTGGCGCCGCTCACCGCGCCCATGCTTCGACAGAAGGCATCGCGCACTTCCTGCCGGCTGTATCCGGCCTGCTGATGGAGAAGGAACTGTCCGTACTGGGCAAAGCGCTCTCCAATCCGGAGCGTCCGTTCACGGCAATCATCGGCGGTTCCAAGGTTAAGGACAAAATCGACGTCATCGACAACCTGCTGACGCTGGCTGACAATGTTCTGATCGGCGGCGGCCTGTCCTATACCTTCACTAAAGCACAGGGTTACGAAATCGGCAATTCGCTCGTGGACAACGATAAGATCGACGCTGTTCTGGGCTTCATCGAGAAGGCCGAGAAGCTGGGCAAGAAGCTGCTGCTGCCGGTTGACGTTCTGGTAGCCGACAAGTTCGGCGCAGACGCCAATACGCAGATTGTAGACGCTACTGCCATTCCGGAAGGCTGGGAAGGCCTGGACATCGGGCCGAAGACACGTGAAATCTACGCCGATGTCATCAAGAACTCCAAGCTGATCGTCTGGAACGGGCCGATGGGCGTATTTGAAATTGATAAATTCGCAGAAGGCACCAAGGCGGTTGCGCAGGCTTGCGCGACAACCGAAGGCTACACGGTTATCGGTGGCGGCGACTCTGCTGCGGCAGCCGAGAAGTTCCACCTGGCCGACCAGATGGATCATATCTCCACCGGCGGCGGAGCATCGCTCGAATTCATGGAAGGCAAGGCTCTTCCTGGCGTAGTAGCGCTGAACGACAAGTAAGACGATAGAGGGAGGCAAGCTTGCCATGAGCAGAACACCAATTATCGCGGGCAACTGGAAGATGTTCAAGACCGTTCCGGAAGCCGAGAGTTTTGTAGCGGAAGTCAAAGGCAAGGCGGAAGTGGAGGGCGTTGAGACCGTAATCTGCGCGCCGTTCACCAACCTGCCGGCTCTGACAGCCGCCGTGAAAGGCACAACGATCAAAATCGGCGCACAGAACCTGCATTTCGAGGACAATGGCGCTTATACCGGCGAAATCAGCGGCGTGATGCTGAAGGATCTGGGCGTAGAGTATGTTATCATCGGACACTCCGAGCGCCGGGCTTACTTCGGCGAGACCGACGAAATCGTCAATAAGAAAATGCACGCTGCCTTCCGGCACGGCCTGACTCCGATTGTCTGCGTCGGCGAGAAGCTGGAAGAACGCGAAGCCGACCAGACGAAGGAAGTCTGCAAGGTACAGACCGAAGGCGCCTTCCAGGGCCTGAGCAAGGAACAGGCTGCGCAGACGGTTATCGCGTATGAACCGATCTGGGCAATCGGCACAGGCAAGTCGTCGACTTCCGCCGATGCCAACGAAGTAATCGCCTATATCCGCAGCCTGATTAAAGACCTGTACGACGAAGCGACGGCCGATGCCATCCGTATCCAGTACGGCGGCAGCGTGAAGCCGGAGAACGTAACCGAGTACATGGGTATGAGCGACATCGACGGAGCACTCGTCGGCGGCGCCAGCCTGCAGCCTGCTTCCTTCGTGCAACTGGTTGAGGGGGCGAAGTAATGTCCGCTCCAAAACCGGTAGCTCTGATTATCATGGACGGCTTTGGCCTGCGGGGAACGACGGAAGGCAATGCCGTCGCCCAAGCCAACAAGCCGAACTATGACCGTTATCTGAAGCAGTATCCGAACACGACGCTGACCGCATGCGGCGAAGCCGTCGGTCTTCCGGAAGGCCAGATGGGCAACTCCGAAGTCGGCCACCTGAACATCGGGGCCGGACGGATTGTGTATCAGGATTTGACGATGATCGACAAGTCGATCCGCGACGGCGAGTTCTTCGAGAACGACACGCTGGTAGCGGCTGTGCGGAACGCGAAGGATAACGGCAAGAAGCTGCACCTGTTCGGACTGCTGTCCGACGGCGGCGTTCACAGCCATATCAATCATCTGTTCGCCATGCTGGACCTGGCCAAGAAAGAAGGACTGAGCGATGTCTACATCCACGCCTTCATGGACGGCCGCGACGTGGCTCCGGACAGCGGACAGAAATATATCCAGGCGCTGATCGCCAAGATCGAGGAAATCGGAGTAGGGCGCATCGCAACCGTGTCCGGCCGCTACTTCGCGATGGACCGCGACAAGCGCTGGGAACGCGTCGAGAAGGCTTACCGCGCCATCGTAGACGGCGAAGGCCTGAAGTACACCGACGCGCTGTCGGCAATTACGGCGTCTTACCAGAACTCCGTCTATGACGAGTTCCTGGAGCCGTCCGTCATTACCGATGAAGCCGGCAACCCGACGGCAACCGTGGAGAGCGGCGATTCCGTCGTCTTCATCAACTTCCGTCCGGACCGGGCGATTCAGCTGTCCCAGGTATTCACACAGCCGGACTTCGCAGGGTTTGACCGCGGAGCGAAGTTCCCGCAGGGCCTGCATTTTGTCTGCATGACGACTTATAGTGAAACGGTGGTCGGCTATGTCGCCTTCCCTCCGAAGAACCTGGTCAACACGCTGGGCGAAGTGCTGGTTCAGCAAGGGAAGAAGCAGCTTCGCATTGCGGAGACCGAGAAGTATCCGCACGTGACGTTCTTCTTCAGCGGCGGACGCGATGTGGAACTGCCGGGCGAGACCCGCATTCTTATCAATTCGCCGAAGGTGGCAACCTATGACATGAAGCCGGAGATGAGCGCCTACGAAGTGGCTGCGGCCTGCGTAGCCGAGATCGAAGCCGACCGTCAGGACGCCATCATTCTGAACTTCGCCAACCCCGACATGGTCGGTCACTCCGGTATGCTGGAGCCGACGATCAAGGCGGTTGAAGTAACCGACGAGTGCGTAGGCAAAGTGGTGGATGCCGTTACCGCCAAGGGCGGGGTCGTTATCATCATCGCCGACCACGGCAACGCCGATATGGTCTTCGACGAAGAAGGACGTCCGTTCACGGCGCATACGACGAACCCGGTTCCGTTCATCGTGACCGACGAGAACGTCATCCTGCGCGAACACGGCATTCTGGCTGACGTGGCCCCGACCTTCCTGGATCTGATGGGTCTGCCGCAGCCGGCCGAGATGACCGGCCAGTCCATGATTGCAAGACGCAAGTAAGCACAGCAGCAATTCCCATTACGCATACAAAGGAGAATGAATTGAAATGACCATTATTTCCGACGTATATGCACGCGAGGTCCTCGACTCCCGCGGCAACCCTACCGTTGAAGTTGACGTATATCTGGAATCCGGCGCCAAGGGCCGCGCCATCGTACCTTCGGGCGCTTCCACTGGCGCTCACGAAGCCGTTGAGCTTCGCGACGACGACAAGTCCCGCTACCTGGGCAAAGGCGTTCTGAACGCCGTTAAGAACGTGAACGAGATCATCGCCCCTGAAGTGATCGGCATGGACGCCCTGGATCAGCTGGGCATCGACAAAGCCATGATCGCGCTGGACGGAACGCCGAACAAAGGCAAGCTGGGCGCCAACGCCATCCTGGCCGTATCCATGGCCGTAGCCCGCGCAGCTGCCGCTGCTCTGGACGTGCCGCTGTATGTATACCTGGGCGGATTCAACGCCAAGCAGCTTCCGGTTCCGATGATGAACATCGTGAACGGCGGCGCACACGCCGACAACAACGTCGACGTACAGGAATTCATGGTTCTGCCGGTTGGCGCACCAAGCTTCAAGGAAGCCCTGCGTACAGGCGCTGAAATCTTCCACAACCTGAAATCCGTACTGAAGGCCAAAGGCCTGAACACGGCAGTAGGCGACGAAGGCGGCTTCGCTCCGAACTTCTCGTCCAATGAAGATGCCCTGTCCTCCATCATGGAAGCCATCGAGAAAGCCGGCTACAAGCCAGGCGTCGACGTATTCCTGGGCATGGACGTGGCTTCCACCGAGTTCTTCAAGGATGGCAAGTACCACCTCGAAGGCGAAGGCAAGTCCTTCACACCTGCTGAATTCGTTGACCTGCTCTCTTCGTGGGTTGATAAGTACCCGATCATCACGATCGAAGACGGCTGCTCCGAAGACGACTGGGAAGGTTGGAAGCTGCTGACCGAGAAGCTGGGGGGCAAGATCCAGCTCGTAGGCGACGACCTGTTCGTAACGAACACCGAGCGTCTGTCCAAGGGTATCGAAGAAGGCATCGGCAACTCGATCCTGATCAAGGTCAACCAGATCGGTACGCTGACTGAAACCTTCGACGCCATCGAAATGGCGAAGCGCGCCGGTTACACGGCTGTTGTATCGCACCGTTCGGGCGAATCCGAAGACAGCACCATTGCCGACATCGCGGTTGCTACCAACGCCGGCCAGATCAAGACGGGTGCTCCTTCCCGTACAGACCGTATCGCCAAGTACAACCAGCTGCTTCGCATCGAAGACGAACTGGGCGAACTGGCTCAATACAACGGCCTGAAGTCCTTCTACAACCTCAAGAGATAATCGGTTCTGCCGGGCAGATTCTGCCGCAGATTCGTGATCTTTGACCGCTCCGGCCTAAGGCCGGAGCGGTTTTTTTGCTTCGGGGAGGGCATTCCGGGTTAAGAGACCGGCGCGATTCCATATCCCAGGAATAGGTTGTCATCGCTTTCGGGCTATGATAAAATAAGAATGCTGTTTGTGTGACGTGAATTCCAATTCTCATAGATAGTGATGCTTGAGTAGGGGGTGGAAGAAATGGAAATTTTCATGAAGGTGCTGCTTCTCATTTTCTCGATCGGCTTGATTACGGTGGTTCTGCTGCAGAAGGGCAAGAGCGCCGGGCTGTCGGGTGCCATCTCCGGCGGCGCTGAGCATCTGTTCGGCAAATCGAAGGCGCGCGGCATGGAACTGGTGCTTCAGCGTATTACGGTTGGTCTGGCGGCCGGATTCTTCATCCTGTCGATCGTTGTAGCTATTCTTACCGACTAAACAGATATTGGACGATCTAAACCTTCGCTCTGTGATGGAGCGGAGGTTTTTTTGATAACAGCGGCGTTCCGGTCATGGTGCGGCAGGATCGTTCCGGCAGGGATGCCGGGGATTAATTTCGTGTATACTAGGGTATGAAGTAGTAATGGAGAAATATACATACAGCCGGGCCCTCGTGCCGCGGCGGCCGAGGTGACTTGTCAAGTGATAACCCAAGACCATTTGCTTGCTTTTATGCGGGAGACCGCTTATAAACCGATGACCTACGACGAGTTCGTCCTGCATCTGAATCTTGTAGGCAGCGAGGAATTGCGGGAATTCGAGGAACTGCTGCGGGTCCTGGAACAGGAAGGCCGGGTCGTGCTGACACGGACGGGGCGCTACGGCGTGCCCGAGCGGATGGATCTGCTCCGCGGGCGGCTTCAGGCCCACGCCAAAGGCTTTGCCTTTCTGATTCCGGACGACCGGGAGCACCCGGACGTCTACATTAATGCCAATGACATCAAAGGCGCGATGAACGGCGACATGGTGCTCGTGCGGGTAACCTCCCGCAGTCCTTCCGGCGGCCGAATGGAGGGCGAAGTGGTGCGGATTGTGCGCCGGGGCGTGCAGCAGACGGTAGGCACCTTCCAGAGCTTCGAGACGTACGGATTCGTGCTGCCGGACGACAAGCGGATCAACCGCGACATCTTCGTGCCGAAGGAATCGTTCCACGGGGCGGTGGACGGCGAGAAGGTCGTTGTTCGGATTGTGCATTATCCGGAAGGGAGAGCTGCGGCCGAGGGCGAGATTATTGAAATTCTGGGGCATAAGGATGACCCCGGAGTGGACATTCTGTCCGTAATCCGCAAGCACCAGCTTCCGGAGGGCTTCTCCGACGAAGTCATGGCGGAAGCGAACGCGGCTCCCGACTCGATTACCGAAGAAGAGATTATCCAGCAGGGACGGCGCGATCTGCGCGGCCTGAACATTGTTACCATCGACGGGGAAGACGCCAAGGACCTCGACGATGCCGTGAACGTGCAGCTGCTGGACAACGGCCATTATAAGCTGGGCGTTCATATTGCGGACGTCAGCTATTATGTGCGCGAGAATTCCGAGCTGGACAAGGAGGCGTATGCCCGCGGCTGCTCCGTCTACCTGGTAGACCGCGTGATTCCGATGCTGCCGCACCGCTTGTCCAACGGCATTTGCAGTCTTAACCCGCAGGTGGACCGGCTGA
Organism: Paenibacillus glufosinatiresistens; assembly: GCF_031470375.1. Classification (NCBI taxonomy): domain Bacteria; kingdom Bacillati; phylum Bacillota; class Bacilli; order Caryophanales; family Paenibacillaceae; genus Paenibacillus; species Paenibacillus glufosinatiresistens. The sequence continues at coordinate 97,818 of NZ_JAVFHT010000010.1, read as the reverse complement.
CGATGTCCTGCGAGATGGAATTCAACGAGCAGATGAAGGTCGTAAAGCACGATATTTTTACAAGCGTAATCCGTACCAAGGAGCGCATGACGTATACGAATGTCCGCAAAATCCTCGAGGGCGAGGACCCGGAGCTGCTGGAGCGCTACGCTCCGCTGGTCAATGATTTCAAGCTCATGAAGGAGCTTGCCATGAAGCTGCGCGACGCGCGGATGCGCCGCGGTGCGGTGGACTTTGACTTCCAGGAGAGCAAGATCATCGTCGACGAGAACGGCAAGGCGGTCGATATCGTCAAGCGCGAGCGTTCGGTGGCCGAGCAGATTATCGAAGAGTTCATGCTGGCGGCGAACGAGACGGTCGCCGAGCATTTTCACTGGCTGAAGGTGCCGTTCCTGTACCGGATTCACGAAGACCCGGACCCCGAGAAGCTGCAGAACTTCATGGCGTTCGCGGCCAACTTCGGCTACCAGGTGAAGGGCCGCGGCAACTCGGTGCATCCCCGGGCGCTGCAGAAGCTGCTGGAGGACATCCAGGGCACCAAAGAGCAGACCGTTATCAGCACGATGATGCTGCGCTCCATGAAGCAGGCGAAGTACGATGCGGAGAGCACCGGCCACTTCGGACTGGCCGCGGAATTCTATTCGCACTTTACCTCGCCGATCCGGCGCTATCCCGACCTTGTTATCCACCGGGTAATGCGCGAGGTGCTGGAAGGCGGAGGCGCGCTCTCCGAGAAGCGCCAGGAGTACCTTGCGAGCCGGATGCCGGACATTGCCCAGCAGTCGTCCGAGCGCGAACGCGTCGCCGTCGAGGCGGAGCGGGATACGGAGCAGCTCAAGAAAGCCGAGTACATGCTCGACAAGGTAGGCGAGGAATTCGATGCCATGGTCAGCAGCGTAACGAACTTCGGCATGTTCGTCGAACTCGACAATACGGTGGAAGGCCTGATCCGGCTCAGTCATCTGACGGATGACTATTACCATTTTGACGAGACCCATATGGCGCTGATCGGCGAGCGGACGTCCAAAGTGTTCCGCATCGGCGACGAAGTGAAGATCCGCGTCGCCAAGGTGAACATGGACGACCATACGATCGACTTCGAGCTGGTCGATATGAAGCCCCGCCAGGCAGGGGAACGCCGGGGCGGAGGCTTCGGCGGCCGCCCGGGCAAGAAGGGCGGCAAGGGCGGCCGCGCCGGCTCCGCAGGCGCGGCTCAGGGCGGCGGCCCCGGCAAAGCGGGCCGCGGCAAAGGCAAGCCCGGCAGCGCCGGGCGGCCGGGCGGCAGTGAGGCCGCCGGTGCCCGCGGCGGCCAAGGCGGCGGCCCGCGCGGCGAAGCCGCGGGCCAGGGCGCCGCGCGCGGCAAGCGCGGCAAGGGACGCGGGCCCGGCGAGGATGCGCGCCGGGCGCACACGGCCCTGACGGAGCGCTCCGGCGGGCGCGCTCCGGGCGGAGCCGAAGCCGGCGGTCCCGGCATCCGCTTCAGCTTCGGCTCCGGCAAGGGCGGCTACGGCGCTCCTTCGGAAGGCGCCGGCGGAAGCGCCGCTGACGCCATCAGCGGCGACACGAAGTTCCGCAGCCGGGAGGACCTCGGCGGCGATTACGGCGGCGGCCGGTCCGGCAAGGGCCGCCGGAAGAAGAACACGCCAAGCGGCGTGTTCATCAGCCCGGATGTGACGCCGGGCGGCGGGGAAGGCCGCAAGCGGAAGCGCAAGAAATAGCGCCGGGACGCAGGCGGAATCCCTGGGCGCCGCAGCGGCGCCCAGGGATTCCTTGCGCGGGCAAAGGCGCTTTTGATACAATAAAGACCGGCGCCCGCACACGGCGGGCGCCCTTATTTTGTCAACCGGGGAGTGATGGTCATGGGCAAGAAAGCGGAGGGCAAAGTCCTCGTCCAGAACAAAAAGGCTTCCCATGATTACTTTATTGAAGATACGTATGAAGCGGGCATGGTGCTGACCGGAACCGAGATCAAGTCGCTGCGCAACGGCCGCGCCAACATCGGGGACGCGTTCGCTACGATCCGCGGCGGCGAGGTGTTCGTGCACAACCTGCACATCAGCCCGTTCGAGCAGGGCAACCGCGCCAACCCGGACGATCCGACCCGCACGCGCAAGCTGCTCCTGCACAAGGGCCAGATTGCCAAGCTGCTCGGCCAGTCGAAGCAGGAAGGCTACACGATTGTCCCGCTGAAGATCTACGTCCGCAACGGCTATGCGAAGCTGCTGCTTGGCCTGGGCAAGGGCAAGAAGCAGTACGACAAACGCGACGCAGCCGCCAAACGCGATGCCCAGCGCGACATTCAGCGCGCGCTGCGGGAGAAGCAGAAGATCGCCCGCTGACCGGCGGACCGACCCGTCAGCCAAAGATGAAGGAACAGCAGGATACCGACTACAAAGACAGGCCATTTCCCGATGTCACGCATCGGCGGAAATGGCCTGTCTGGCGCTGGGCCGAATCGGTCATTCCCCGACCCTTCCGGGCCGCCGGGAACGGCAGCCCGAGGAGAACGCTGGCAGCGGCAGGGCCGCCTATAGGGAAGGCGCCGGTTCGGCTTGTTCAAGCCGATGGAGCCGCTTCAGCAGCTTTTTGAGCATAACGGAGGCTTTGACCTGAAGCGGCAGGCTGTCGGCGACGGTAAGCGTATAGGCGCGGTTCAATATGGCCTGCTTCAGCTCGGCCGCCGTATGGCAGGGATGCTGCAATTCATTGTATACACTGCCGTACTGGAGGCACTGGTGCGTATCGCTCCCGGCGGTTACAGGCTTGCCCAACCCGGCGGCCAGGCGCTCGACCTGCTCCCGGTTGGCCGCGGCTCCGTATTCGTACAGGTCCTTGGCGTTCAGATCGAAGGCATCGAGCCGCATCAACTGCTCTCTCTTCAAATGATGAAGCGGCGTCGATTGCCGGAAAGGATGCGCGCCGATGCGCAGCAGAGGAGTGGCCTCGGTCATCGCCATCAGTTCGTCGAAAGGAATGAAGCAGCCCTTCTCCGTATAAGGCTCGAGGCCGCGGCGGACCTCCAGAATATGCTCCTTGCGCCCAATGAGCAGGATATGTCCATTCTCCCGGATATCGACTTCCATACCGGGGAAGATCTTCAGCGAACCTGCTTCGTAATACTCCCCGTTGAAGGGGTACATCCGGTCGAGCGATTCGTACACGTCATGGAAATGGCGGGTATTGAAGTGTTCGGTCAGAGCCAGGGCGTCCAGCCCGCTCCCTGCCGCTTCGGCGGCCATTTCTTCATAATAGGCCGGCGAGAAATCGGTGGCCTTGGATAATTTGGCATGGGTATGCAGATCAATGCGCATGAAATCGTCTCCTTGTTTTAATGTGGTTTATCCAATTCGGTCCAGACCGAACAGGACGGCTGTATAGAGCGCTGATCCGCCGAGGAACAGAACATCATGCCTGCGCAGCCGGAGATGGGCGAGCTTCAGCTTCTTGGCGGCGGGATTCTTCATGCCGTAAGAGAAGCCGCGCGTCTCCAAGGCTTCTACGGTCGTCCGGGAGCGTTTTGCCGTCGCCAGCATCAGGGGGAAGAAGGCGTACACCAGCAGTCTTACATAGTGAACCGCATACCGCCAGTAGAGAAGACCGGGCCGTTCCGGCACCCGGCCGCGCAGCCGGTAGGAGAGCAGCACGTTGCGGAACTCCTCGAACAGCACCGGCAGAATGCGATAGCCGTAGGACAGGCTGAAGGAGAAGGCCGCCGGCATGCCGAGCGCCAGCAGGCCGTCGCTGATCTTCTCGGGGTCCATCCCCGAGAAGACGGTAATGCTGGCCAGGGACACCACCGAGAGCTTGAGGGTCAGCTTCAGCAGCGGCAGGGCGGAGGAGACATCGCCGCCAAAGAACAGCGAGAGCAGGAACAGCCATCCGACCTGGCCGATCAGACCGAGCGCCAGAATGAACAGAATGAACGGCGAGACGCGCGAGAGAGCGGTAGTCAGTATCATCAGCAGACATAATCCCGCAAGAACCGTCATGCTGCCGATGAACCAGGGGACCACGGCAAAGAAGAGATACCAGATCAGCAGACCCCTCGGGTCAAGCCGGGACAGAGACGCATGTCCGCTGCCGTAGGCGGTATTCATCAGTTCCAGCTGAATGCGGTCCAACGAGATGCGGTCAAACCAGCTGCGGACAAGCTGCATGGCCGTTCTCCTCCTTTTCTTGAATTTGCATCCGGCGGAGCCGTTCGGCCAGAGCAGCCGGAGAGCTGCTGACCGGATAAAGGCCCAGCGCAGCCGACAGCTCCATGCTCTGGGTCAGAGCAAGCCCGGCCCGGCCGATCAGACCGGAATCGGCAAAAATCTCCGCAGCCGTCCCATCGGCGGTAATCTCCCCCTGATGCATGACGATGACCCGGGTGGCCCATTCGTTGACAAGCTGCATGTCATGCGTGGCGATGATGACCGTCCGTACATGCTGCTCCAGTTCCCGGAGTATGCCCAGCAGTTCCTCCCGGGTCGCCATATCCAGATTGGCGGTCGGTTCGTCGAGCAGCATGACGGCAGGCCGGACGGCCGAGCCGATCGCAAGCGACACCCGGCGCTGCTGGCCGCCGGACAGGAGACGGGCATCGCGCTCCTGAAGCGGTCCGAGCCGGAAGCTGCGGAGCATGTGATCCACCGTCTTCCCGGGCTCGGCATAACCGCGGCTGTCCAGGCAGTAGGCGATTTCCTTGCGGACGCTGTCTTCGATGAACATATCTTCCGGGTTCTGAAAAATATATGCGACCTCCCGCGACAGCCGCTCCAGCGTGAGGGTGCGGGTATCCTGACCCAGCACCTCAACTGCTCCGGACGAAGGCCGGGCGATTCCGGCAATCAGCTTCATGAGCGAGGATTTGCCGGCGCCGTTGCTGCCGACCAGGGCAACGCGTTCCCCTTCGCCGATGCGGAGCGTCACCCCGTGCAGGACAGGCTGTACCTGCTTGCGGATCGAGCGGTAGCCCAGCGATACGCGCTCCAGCCGGATGACGGCCGCTTCACCTTGGGCAGGGCCGGAAGCATCGGGCCCTGTCAGGAGCCCCTTAACGGATCCTGACACGAAGCCCGCCCCAGGCTCTGCCGCAGACCCTGGCTCCGACTGTGGGAAGGCCGCCGTCTTCGGCATCTTTGGCACCGATAGAGCTGCCTGCATCCCGGCGGCAGCCGGGGGACCGGCCGGAAGCAGGCGGCTGAAGTATGCGGCCGCCTCTTCCACGGTAACCGGGTACGGTTCCCGCGCCGTCCCGGCGGCCTCCGGTTGGAGCGCTGCAAGTCTGGCTGCCGTCCGGGTTACTTCAGGCGGCTGGATGCCGAGCCGCTCCAGATCTTGCAGACGGTTCAGCGCTTCGGCCACAGGAAGCTGCCATACGACCCGGCCCTGCTCCATCAGGCAGACGTCCTGGCAGTAATCGGCGATAAACTCCGTATGGTGTTCAATGACGATCACGGTTCGGCCGTGAATCGTGTGGATGCGTCGCAGCACGTCGTAGACCTGGCGGGCATGCCGGGGGTCCAGTTGGGAGACCGGCTCATCGACAATCAGGATGCCGGGCTCCAGGGCCAGCGCGCCGGCCAGCGCGAGCAGATGCTTTTGCCCGCCGCTGAGCTCCCAGATGTAGCGGTCCTCGAGGCCGGCCAATCCGCACAGATCAAGCGCGCGCAGCGCCCGCTCCCGGTAATCGGCGAGCCCGTAGTTCATCGGAGCGAAGCAGGCCTCATCCAGCACGGTCGGACGGACCAGCTGATTCTCAAAATCCTGATACACATAGCCCACCATCCGGGAGAGCTCGGCCACGCTCCGGCCTGCGGCATCCTCTCCGTTAATTCGGACTTCCCCCGAGAACTCCCCGGAATAATAGTGGGGAATGAGCCCGTTGAACAGCTTGCAGAGCGTAGACTTGCCGCAGCCGTTGCCGCCGATAATGGCGGTGAAGCTGCCTCGTTCGACGGTCAGGGACGCCCCGTTCAGCACCGCATGCCCGGAGCCGGGGTAACTGAAGGTCACTCCGCATATTTCAGCCGCATAGGGAGAGGATGGCGTCTGGTCGGCCGGATTAACGCGCATAAGGCATACCCTCCGTGTCGGCTCCGGTTCTGGAACTGCGGGCCCGCTTCAGGCGCAGCAGGAGCACAGTCCCGGCGGCGACGGCTGCGGCTGCTCCGATGCTGATCCAGACCGCACCGCTTTGGCCGGCCCAGCCGCTCTCCCACTCCCCGATATTCCAATCGGTCTCGGAGAGCAATTCAGCGCCGAACGCGGCGAGCGCAAGGGCGAGCCCGAGGATCACGATCTTGGGCGTGAGCACGCCCGCGCCTTCGTAACGGGTGGACCGGTCGCGCGGGCGGATGCCGAGCAGCGGCTCGATTTTGCCGTACAGACGGGGAACCAGATAGAGCGTAGGCAGCAGCGCAAAAAGAATGCCGGAGAAGAGAACATCGTTCAGAAAGCCTACGCCTTCGACGATCACGACGCTCTCGGCCAGTCCGGGTACAGCTTCAAATTCCTCTACCCCGATCCAGACCTTGCCGATGTCGATCAGGCTGCTGCACAGCTGATGCAGGACGACGCCCGTCATCGCAGCGATTCCGACCTGCATGCGGCTCAGCGGGTTGCGCACCATCCGGCCGGCGATGTACATGGCCAGCGAGAAGGTCAGGAACTTCTCCAGCTCGCCCAGACCGCCGAATTGGCCGAGCATCAGCTCGCCGAAGATGATCTCGCCCAGCGCCGCACCGACCGCGGCATACAGCGGATGGAACAGGATGCAGAGGGTGAGCGGGATGAAGGCGAAATACTCGACGGACAGTTCTACCGGCCCGATGCGCAGCTCGGGAATCAGCTCGGTGAACATGTTGGACAGGCCGTACAGCGACATGGACAGGACGAAGATCATCATTTTCTGCGAAGACGTCAGGGTGTAGAGGGTTCGGGTGCTACTCTTCATGGACATCAGCCTCCTTCTTGGGTTGCTTACAGGTTCAGTCTAGGGGGGAACTATTAAGCGAGGCGGGAGGGTTTGTCAACGTATTGTAATAAATTTTACATATTGAAAGAGATGAAATAAAATTTACATAACAAATCGCGGGTATGCTGAAGCCATCGCGGAGACTCTAAAAGGAAAGAAGGAAGCTGCGCCATGCCGTCCAGTTCAGGCCGGATCTTTTCGGAGCAGGCCGGTTTTACACCCGGGGAGCGGAAGATTGCCGCTTTCATTGAGAACCATGCCGATGAAGTGCTGTTCCTGACCGAGCAAGCGCTGGCCGACCGGATCGGCACCAGCATCGCTACCGTGTCCCGGTTCTGGCGTTCAGCGGGGTATGACAGCGGGAAGGACTTCCGGCGGAAGCTGCGGGTCGCCTCGGCCCACACGCCGGCGGTGAAGCTGGAGACAACCATCTCCCGCATGGACCCGGACAGCTTGCCGCTTCACACGCTGGAGCAGTCCATTCTCCATCTGCGGGAGACGGCGGCGCAGATTGCGCCGGGGCAATTGGAGAAAGCCGCGGCGCTGCTGGCCGGAGCCAACCTCATCTACCTTCATGCTCCGGGACCGGCTGCGGCGCTCGGCGAGCTGCTTCGCTACCGCCTGTCCCGGTTCGGGTTGACGGTACGCCTGATGCCGGCGAGCGGTCACGAGCTGCTGGAGCCGCTGGCCCATGTCCAGGCCGGAGATGCCGTCCTGCTCTTCAATTTCACCCGTCTGCTGCCCGAGACTGAGGTCATTCTCGATTATGTGAAGGAGAAAGGCTGCCCCGCAGTCATGATAACCGACCGGGAGGAATTCCGGGACGGCGCTTCGGTAAAAGCTTCCTTTTACGTCCGGCGGGGTGAACGGGGTGAATTCCATTCCATGGTGGCGCCGCTGCTGCTGGTGGAGCAGATCATCCTGAGCATCGGACTGTCGATGAAGGAGCAAGTGCTGTCCAGGCTGGGGCACCTGGGGAAGCTGCGGGCCAAATATGCCGACAGATTGCCGCGCGGCAGGGCTTGAAGAGCAGAAGTGGCAGGGGATGGCACCATTTCCTTGAGGATCTATCCCTTTTTACCGCCATTTGTGATATACTCTGTATGTAAGACTTAGCGCTTCAATGTCAGCACCGTTCTTGCCGGACGGCCTGCTTGATCCGAAGCTGCCCTTTCTAATGAGGGGCCGTTCTTGGATTCGACGGGGGTAGTTCGAGCATGGGTAGCGAGTAGTGGGGACGCGTCCGCTTCATCAACGCTAAAGCCAATTAAACGGCAAACAAAACAACAACTACGCTTTCGCAGCTTAATAACCTGTGAGCGTGCTTCTACCCTGCATCGCCCATGTGACAGGGATAGGGGCTAACAAGTAGTGGGATACGCTGTCTGGTCTCCGCCTGGGGTCAGCAGAAGAAGATAATCAGGCTGACCCGAAGGGGACCCGGTTACGGGGGGCTTCTAGGGTGACATCAAAACCGTGACTACACTCGTAGAAGCTTGTGTGGCGTTGCCTTCGGACAGGGGTTCGACTCCCCTCGGCTCCATATGGAGTAAAGTGAAAGACACCTTCTAAGGTGTCTTTTTTCGTTTTCACGGTTATTTTGGACTATACGTAGTGGTTGAAAAGCTTGCTATGATGCGATTTCTGGAGCTTACTGTTAATGGATGCAGTGAGTTTCAGCTATACGGAGACAGGAGGTTTTGGCTGCTACGTAACTAGTGATACGATTGCTCCCTTCACCGTGCGTTTTTGTCGTTCATCCCCATCATCTGCACTTGGACTACCTAAAGGCTACTTCTGAATTAGCCCTCAAAGCCTCCAGAGCTTCTCAGACATTCAGTTACTCTGCTGCATATAATTTGTGTTTACAGTAATTCAAACGACAGCCTGATTTAATCTGAGCGGTATTACGTATCTTTGCAAGGTTCAGAACCCTTGAAAAATGATATAATAATAATGAATGGAGCTGATGCCGATGGAACTGCTGGACCCGCGTGTGGACTTTGTATTTAAACGGATATTTGGCAGCGAGAACAATAAAGATGTGCTGCTGGCTTTTCTTAACCGCATCTTCACCGAAGCTGGCGAGCCGCCGCTGACAGAGATCATCCTGATGAATCCCTATACGGATAAAGATGATCCACTCGACAAACAGTCCATCTTTGATGTTTATGCCAAGACGGCTGAGGGTAAGTTGATAGACATTGAGATGCAATTGTTCAACAAATACGATATCGAGAAGCGAACGCTGTTCTACTGGAGCAAGCGATACGCCAGTCAGCTTCAGGAAGGCGAGAAGTATCAGGAACTGAAGAAGTGCGTCACCATTAACATTTTGAACTATGCCTTCTTATCGAATGACGAGTACCATAATATATTTCATCTCCGCGAAGACCGAACATTGATACCACTGCTTGACGATATTGAGGTCCATTTTTTGGAGCTGCCAAAGTTGGATGATGTGATCCCATCAAACGGTGGATTGGAGAACTGGCTGTTGTTCCTCAAGGGCGTAGATACAACCCATTGGGAGGTGCTGAAGATGAATGAACCGGGATTGGAAAAGGCGATGGATACCTTGCAATACTTGAGCCAGGATTCAGAGGCCAGACGTTTGTATGAGGCTAGACAGAAGTATTTGCATGACGAGGCTTCTATGCTGGGTAGTGCGGAAATGGCAGGCATAAAAAAAGTAGCTACAAACATGCTTGGCTTGAATCTGGACATAACGACTATTATAAAAGCTACTGGATTAACAGAGCAAGAGATCGAGGCTTTGAGAAAATAAAGAATGTGATTGCATCCTATGAAAAAAAATCCCTTTTGTAGTACCGTCTAAAATGATAACCGTTGTTATAAGTGATTAACTAATAAAAAAAGCCACCATACAGAAGGTGGCTTTTTTTACTTTGTCTTGAAAAATACATACATTATTTCAATCCACAGATAAAAGTATCTGACCTATATACGCTTTAAGCATAGTATAGACATTATATTTTTTCAATAGAATAACTCTAATATATTACTTCAATGTATGTATATTTCAAATATATATTGTCATAGAAAAATAGATAGAATCCAAGTAAATTATGATTAGAAATACCAATTTGGTACAAAAAAGGAGAATGGATATGAATGATGATTTTAATAGGAAAGAAAAATTTGATATTTATCAGCTAGAATGGTTTTTACCTAGTCCTTCTAAGCCGGTATTTTCAATAAGTGTATCTAATGAAAAGGGATTCTGTTTAAACAGCAAGCTTTATGAATTCATTCCTAAACAGCTAACAATAGGTATAAGTTCAGACGGAAAGAATATTGGGCTGTTAGGAATAGCTGAAAAGGGATATCATGTTTTGAAAAATGGGAAAATAAAAGACCTCGAATTAGTTAAGGTAATCGAAAAGCGAGGAATTTCTTTTCCGGCAAGTTATACTGTTGAAAAAAAAGATGATTTATGGTTTGCTACGTTAGTTCCTCCAAAGCAAGTACCGCTCACTCCCCAAAATACTCCTAAGAAACCCAGAAAAAGTGGACTTCGTAATATGCTTCCTAATAAAGCTATACAGTGAAAGAGAAAATTACTGAGGCTGACGTCGTAAATCATTACTTTCCGCTTGTAGTTAATGAATGCAAAAATTCATACAAAGGTTTGGAAATTGAAGATAGAATTACGGAAGGTGTGGTGGCTCTTATCCATGCTATTCGTACTTACAATACCCATTTTGGATGCTTTGAAGACTATTTTTTAGCACAGTTGAAAATAATTATGAAACAAAAAAACAAAGAAGCATGGGCTATAAGGAGAATGGAATCCATTTTTTCAGTGGATGCACCTGTGCGTATTCATAATGAATCTCACACTCATTTAGAATTCATAAGATCAATTCCATATGATGATACTATTATTGATGTAGAAATTTTTTTGGCAAGACTATCATCTTTAGAAAGAAAGGTTATTTATCTTTTAATTAATGGAGATGATTTAAAAAAGATATCTGATGAGTTGAGCCTTTCTTCGGAACAAGCTGGATTTATAATGGAGCAACTTCAAAGTAGGGCTAAGCATTATTTAGATGTGGATTTAACATAATGTATGTTGTAGCCTGTTTTTGGCTGTCTGGTCTCCGCCTGGGGTCAGCAGAAGAAGATAATCAGGCTGACCCGAAGGGGACCCGGTTACGGGGGCTTCTAGGGTGACATCAAAACCGTGACTACACTCGTAGAAGCTTGTGTGGCGTTGCCTTCGGACAGGGGTTCGACTCCCCTCGGCTCCATTGGTTAAGCGATCATCGGTAACGACTGGAAGCTTGAAGACGACCTCTACGTGCTCGGCATAGACGACAACTTGCTGAACGTAGGCTTGAACAAAGCGTTTAAGCTCCGGAAAGTTGCTATGAGCAATGGAATCTTTTAAGGAAAAGAGCAGTGTTCGCAGAGCCTCTTCTGTGATTCCTGCTCTTTTTTCTTTAGCAGCAAGCTTGGTCAGCTCGATCTCTAAAGAATCTTTCTCTGCCTCCAGTTGCTCAATTTTCTGTACAAAAGATGCTTGGGTAAAACCCTGTGCAACCGCGTTGACCAGATTTGTGATCTGGTCATTAATGGCACGAAACCGCTGCTCCAAATTCAATCGTTCTATACCATCCTTGGACTCTGCCTTCTGAAGTTGAATATTGACTTGCTCTACCAGAAGGGGGATGTTCTCTTCACTAAAGATATGGTTCACCAGATAATCAAGCACGTAACCTTCGATATGCTCTCGGCGAATCTCCTTATTACGGCAAGAACGAGAGTTGTCTTTCCGATTGCAACGATAAGTGACGTACTTGAGTTTGCTTCTGCCTGAGTACTTGACGTTGCCTGCCATCCCGCTTGGGGTACCATGAAGCTTCTGGCACTCCCCACAGAAGATCAGTCCGCTCAGCAAGTACTGCTCCTTGGCGGTGTATGACCCAGAACGGCGTGTTCGCTTATTCTGAGCAATCATCTGCTGCACAGTATCAAAGTCTTTCTTGCTAATGATGGCCGGAATTGCATTCTCAATACGGATTACTTCGCTAGCGTCCTTCTTTCGGTTGCTATTTCTTTTCCCTAGAGCATCCTTGCTATCCGTGACATTGTAAAGATAGATACCTGTGTACTTCTCTGTTCGTAGGATGTCATGAATAGTCGCTTTACTAATTGGCCGTCCAAGACGGGAGCGATAGCCTTTAGCATCCAAAAGTTGAGCGATCTGTTTGTAACCGTGTCCCGCAAGATATTGCTCGAAAATCAATTGCACGATGGGCTGTTCCTCCTCATAGATGATGAGTTTCTGCGACTCCTTGTCTACCTTGTATCCAATTGGTGGCCGTCCTCCCGTATGTTTCCCCTGCAAGGCTGTTTCTTTCAAACCCTTCATCGCCTCACGGGCCAAATTTTTAGAATAGTATTCTGCCATTCCCTCCAGTACAGACTCCAGAATGATACTTTCCGGAGAATCGTCTAAGTTCTCCAATACACTGACCAACCGGACGCCAGCCACACGAAGCTTGCGCTTATAATGGGCCGAATCATACTTGTCGCGGCTGAAACGATCAAGCTTGTGGACAATTACGACCTTGTAAAGCCCCTTCTCACAATCTGCGATCAAGCGCTGAAATTCTGGACGTCGGTCGCTAGTAGCGGTTTTAGCTCTATCGGCATAAACCTCGATAATCATATAATCATTCCTTTGAGCGAACTCTTCAATGGCCCTAATCTGAGCATCAATGGATTCATCGCGCTGGTTGTCCGAACTATAACGAGCGTACACGGCGGCCTTTATTCCCATCCTACAATCCCCCTCATTCATTTAAAGCATCTATGTGAAATAGCGGTGTATCCCCCAAACATACATACGGCTATGAACTTTTATTGGCACGCAAAAGCGAAGTGAGTAATTCTCCTGCTGCTTCCCATTGAGTACTGCTTTTATCCATTTTAGAGCTAAGATGTTTCGGCTCATAAATTTGTTTAATCAGACTCTCTCGCAGAACTTGAGTTTGTGCGGTCAACATCCCCATCCCTATTCCTCCTTGGAGTGAATTGCCATGGTTGTATTCAGGCTTAGTTGCGTGCAAATTCTAACCGCTCTCTCCGGAGGTGCGCAAGATAGCGCCAAACGCTCCTCTCTGGGGACTTCGTCGGGAATGATAAGAAGAAAAGAGAATTTTGAGAAGAAAATAAATTACATATATTGTAAAGAATTAATTTCTTATGTTAAAATCCGCCCAAAGTTAATAGGGGTGAACACAAATGGAAATTTTAAGCCTTAATGACTTTTGCGCCAGCCAGAGGATAAGCAAGCAAGCTGCGAAGAAGTGGATTAACCGAGGAATGCCTGTCATCAAAATGAGCAAGTATGGGCGGATTTATGTAGATGCCCCTGCAGCTAGGGCTTGGCTAGAGGACAGAATCCACAATCGTTCTTTAGATGGGATTTCCCTCACAGAAACCGCCCGAATAGCGGGGGTTCATCCCAGCACCGTGCGATATTGGGCAAGAAAAAGCTTAACTTTTCAAAATCAAGTTGTTATTCCTGAGAGAAAGGCATATCGCTTTTCTAAGAAGGCCTTATTTTCTTGGTTAGAAAGCCGAAGAGAAGAAATTCGGCATGATTAGCGATTGTATTGAGAAACGGGGTGCGGTGACATTTGAGAGTCTCTCTTACGGAGTTTATTTTCTTATGGTTACTCAGGTCTAGATCTGTCTTTGTTTGTACAATTGAAAGGGGAAAATTAAATGAAGTCGCTTATAGCTAAAATTCTCACCGTTCTTCTTGTTTTTACATCCGGATTCTCTCTGATTTCTCCAAGAGCACAGCACATCAGCCCCTTACGGCCTACAACGGTTTCGGCAGATGCATACTCGGAACCTCAGCGATTTCGTGACGAGAACCTGCGCAAGGCTGTAACTGAATGGCTCGGGAAGTCAGTGACAGATACGATCTATAAGACTGACATTCGTTCTAAATTAGCTACAACAAATTATTATTTCACCCTGAACAGGAAGGATGTCTCCGACTTAACCGGGATGGAGATTTTCGAAGGTACTGGGATTAGATACTTGAATTTATCTGAAAATTCCATAAAGGATCTTTCTCCAATAGCCGGAATTACCTCACTAAAACGATTGATAGCTTACCGAAATGAAATTACCGACTTATCGCCAGTTGAGAATTTAACTAGCCTCAATGAGGCGGATTTCTCATCAAACCAAATATCTGAGTTACTGCCTTTGGCTAACCTGAATCAATTACAGACTCTAAGTCTAAACGTCAATCAAATCTCCGACTTGACTCCGCTCAGGGGGCTTATTTCCTTGGAAAGTTTGTATTTATCCCATAACGGTCTAGTTGATATTAGTTCCCTGGCTGAATTAAAACAGCTCAATACTCTAGAGCTAACCGGCAATAACATATCTGAACTGACACCATTAGGGCAAATGACAGCGATGAGGCAATTGTTCATCGGAGGCAATCGAATTCAGCAAATTGGGCCACTGGCTTCCATGACGAGTTTAGTAAATCTTCATTGTTCGCAGAACCAAATAGAAGATATATCTCCGCTTGTTCATCTTACAAATTTGTCCATATTAAATATGCAAGGAAATCAAATTAAAGATATTAAAGCTCTTGGTCAGCTAAGCAAAATAAAAAGTTTAGTGTTGGCCGAAAATTCTATTTCCGATGTTTTACCTCTTAAAACGCTGGCTAGCATGTCCTCTTTAGATCTACGAGAAAACTTCATCACCGATCTTTCTCCCCTAACATCTCTTGCTAGACTGCAAAGTCTTGATGTAAGCCATAACTTTATAAATGTGTTCGATGTGGACAACCAAGATATTATTCAAACAATACAGGTAGCTGGTGAGAAAATTATTTCTCCACAAACAAAATTTGGTTTGCTTGACCCTACTCTGTTGAACTTTGCAAAGCAGGTAGAAGTGAAAACTGGTCAAGGCATTGAATTGAGGTATTCAATTTTGCAAAGCTATGATGGTATTAATTGGGGGTCTAAAAGACTCTGGTATCCTAAATTCGACTCCATGTTTGCCTCCTATATCTCTTCTAATCCTGCTATCGCTACCGTGAATGAGAGGGGATGGATTACAGGTGTAAGTCAAGGCACCACTCAAATTACAGCCCGATTGTTTGGCTGGTCATCCCAGTATACTGAATATACGTTCGATATTGTGGTTCAGCCCTCCGCTTCGCCCGCAAGTGAAGCTCCACAGGAGAGCAGCCCACCCCCTACTGCAACAACGGGCCCGAGTGTAACTCCCAATCTGGTGACTTGGATTGAAGTAACTCCCAATTACTCCGAGGTAATTCCGGGAGAGACTATCGAGCTTCATGCAACTGCCCACTTTACAGATGGAACGGCTCAAGATATTACGGATGATGCCGAATGGAGCTTGGAGAGTCCGGAAGCTATCAAGCTTGATAAAGGGTTTGTTACAGGCCTGAGATCTGGTAATTCCAATGTTTTTGTTAACTGGCAGGAAAGTCAAGGGGTTGCTTTAATCAACGTAAAGCAAATGAATCCCCTTGAGGTTGTAGTCACTCCTAGCGAAGGAACCCTCCCGGTAGGAGGGTCACTACAATTGAAGGCGATCGCTAAATTTTCGAACCATACGGAACAAGATGTTACCGAGGAAGCGCTTTGGTGGAGTGCTACAGACGAAATCGCAAATGTGGACGCTCATGGCAGAGTTTACGGCAAGAAAGAGGGGACTCTTGGTATAGGAGCTACGTTTGGTTATATAAGCGGACTTGCTCAGGTGAGGGTTATATTAGAAACAGACCATGCAAATTCATTACCTTCTATTGATCCAGCCGTGACAGCAACGCCAACACCAGAACCAGTATCAACATCCGAAGACAACAACGTGAATGTTCCGCCTTTAATGCAGGTGGCTAATGAACCTGAATTAGACGGTTCCTTTTTAACAGCTGAGCCGACCTCGCCTGCTGAGGTTTTTCTACCGCGCTATGAGCCGGAGGATGAGAAGGAAGATGAAGATAATTTGATTCCAGTAGCGGTAGGAAGCAATTCTTCAAATTACGACATCCTGTCAATGTCAAATATGACCACTTCAGTGAGCGATCATCAATCAAAGGAAACAAGAAACCAGGTTCGGACAGAAATCAGTAGATCATCTGCTAAAAAACAAGACATGCGCCTGCCAAAGCATTATCCAAGCATGCTTTCCCGAGAGAGCCGGCATGCTATTATTCACAAAGGGCAGCCTGGTACTACGACTCCGGCACGAATGCCAGAGGCTCACAAGCAAAGTGCGCCAAAGATTAACACTAAGAATGTTAAACAATCAACAGGGCAGGAATGGAAGCGGGGAGAAACAGGAGCAATTGCAATTTTGACGAGCGGACTGTTGTGGATTGTCCTTTGGAAGAGACGTAAGAATAGTAAGGAGGAGTCTTCTGATGAAGAATAACTTGCCAATTAAAAAAAAGGTCACAGCCGTTCTAATTATCACCTTCTCCGTACTTGCATTGCTTATATTCTTATCAATTCCTGTATTAGCTCCATTATGGGTTTTAGCTTTTACTCCATGTTTGCTGTTATTTAATCATTCACGACGCTGGCTTGTTAGCGCAGGAAGCCTAGCCATCATTATTTTAGTGTGGCTTGGATTAATGATCGGTATGAACGGAGCCGACTCAGTGAAGACAAATCTCACCCAAGGATTTGAACATTTCAAAGAATTCATTAAGGAATAATAGTAGCCTGGAACACTCTCTGTAAATTCGCCAAGGGGACGACCGCGAACGCAGTAGCGGAGTTCTCAAATGATTGAGATTCTCAAAACACGCTGATTATTTAAAAAATCAGCGTGTTCTTTTTTATAAAAAAAGGCAAGGTTAAAACAAAAATTTTGAGGTATCCCAGGGAGCTACAATCTCCCTGAAAATACAAACCCGGAGTAATTGTGGGGCGTAGTTGGGTGTGATAAAATTCCTTATCAGTTAAGGAACATATGTTCCGATAAGGAGGGGTGTACTTGATTGTTTATGGAGTAAACGCGATCGCGAAAGAGCTTAAGTGCAGTGCTATTACGGTAAGGAGGACTATTCAAAAGCAATCCGACTTCCCAGTTGTTTTTCTTGCAGGTCTCAACACCTACGCATTTGATGTCGATCAGTGCAAGGAATGGTGGCGTGGGCGCTGCGATACCAATGGGGACCAAAAATTTTCAGAAGAGGCTTTAAAGCATGGTGAATTCGCTCGGATGTTAGGAGTCAGCAATCGTCTTGTATTAACGTGGAGAAATCGAGGATTAGCATCCACACGACACACCGATGGTACTGTTTGGATTGATTTGAAGAAAGCGCAGGAATGGTTTAAAAAACAAAGCGATACCAGAACCCAAGCGTACGCACAAAAAATTGCGAAAACGAGCGACTGAGGAAGCTAGAGCTTAAATAATGAAGGATGACCTTGTCAAGAGGTCGCCCTTTCCGCCCAGGCCGTAAAC
Source organism: Paenibacillus glufosinatiresistens (assembly GCF_031470375.1). Classification (NCBI taxonomy): domain Bacteria; kingdom Bacillati; phylum Bacillota; class Bacilli; order Caryophanales; family Paenibacillaceae; genus Paenibacillus; species Paenibacillus glufosinatiresistens. Next base: position 80,339 of record NZ_JAVFHT010000010.1, on the reverse strand, counting down.
GGCGAATCCCCCTAAAAAAGGTGGATTGGAGAAGGCGAAATACCAAGATCGCTACTTAAATGAGATCGCGCTATTATAAATCCAACAGAACGATCGGGCCCGACGTACTGGAAATCAATGTAGGATTAATTAATCATGCGCTGTACTCAAGGAGGGAATCAAGTGTCAATTACTAAAGCTGGAAAAAAATTGGTAGCTGTTCACAACGCTGGATTCAAAGTGGTAAATGAAAAGCTTCTCGATCCTGAAGGAAACTTGATTCCTATTATTAAACCAAATAATGGATACCCGTTTGCAGTTGTCGAAGTACCGAACCAAGGGAAGATTCTTGTCAAGCTGCATCGGCTTTTGTGTTACCAACTTTATGGAGACAAGATGTTCAAGAAAGGCTACCTTACTTTGCATAATGATGACGATAAAAATAATTTGCAAGAAGAAAATATTAAAATTGGAACTCAGAAAGACAACATTAGGGATTGGAAGCGGAACAAACTCCGAAAGTCGTTGTACACTTCTTAAAAACCAAGAGATTTATAAGGCTCTTCCGGGAGGCCCGCCCGCGGCGGTCCTCCCGAAGGGTATTGCGCCTCTCTTATGATTGGTGTTCTAATTGGACCCAAAAGGAGGAAGAACATGGTTGATATGGAGCAAGTAAAGTTATTTCAAGAGCTGTTCATTCACAGAACAGAAGTTCAAGCAAGAAAGGCTGAAGGTCAGTGCTGGATAGGTCCCCTACGCCATCAAAATGAGTTAATGCCTATCACACCACTTACAATTATCAGTCATCTTAAAGGTGAAATCAGAATCGGAACTTATCCAATCAAGCCTGAAACTAATACGTGCAGCTTCGTTGTAGCTGATTTTGACGAGCATGAAGAAGCGTTTAATCAAGCATGGGGATTGCACAACCAACTGGAAGAGCAACAAATCTTTTCTCTAGTGGAACGAAGTTACTCAGGAAAAGGCTATCACGTCTGGGTATTCTTTGAGAATCCTGTACAAGCGAAGGATGCCCGAACGCTCATGTTTAACACTTTAATTGAATGTGGCATTTCTTTTGAAGGCGCGATGAAAAAGGGTAACAGCATGGGTAAGGCTATGGATAGACTATTTCCAACGCAGGATACACTGAACAAAGGGAAATTCGGCAATCAAATTGCTCTTCCGCTTCAAGGGAACGCCATGCGAAAGGGTAATTGCGTCTTCATCGACAAGAACCAGCAAGCTTTCATAGATCAGTGGGCAAAACTAGAAGAAGCATATATAAAACGTACTCCTGCTGATCATCCGAAGCTCAAGGAAAGACGCCATGCGTCAGCCCCGAAAGTAGAAAAAGGAGAGATTGCGAAGAAAACACAAGTGGATCAATCTCAGTGGCTCGAACTTGAAGAACTCGATGGACAATTGGAGCGCATTCGAGGGTGCGAGGCGATTAAAGCCAGCCTTGCGAACGCGAATGACTTTAAGGAACCTGCCTGGCAAGCGTTGCTTAGTAATATTGCTGTCTTTAATAAGAGTGGGTTGGAATTGGCCCACGAAGTCAGCCGAGGCCATCTAACCTACGACCAAGATGAGACCGAAAAGAAATTCTATCAGAAGCTTGACGATTTGCAGCGTAACCAATATCCGTACAGTTGTAAAGGACTAAGTCACGCGGGATGGACATGCCCCAAACTTTCCACATGCCCCTTTAACTTCGTTGCGCTGTTTAATGCTCCACCGAGTTATAGCTGTAACAGCAAAGAATTCCTTCTTACAGGAAAAAAGAGAAAAGAAATTAGGGCTTGGGAAAGAGAAGGGGGTTATGAACGGTTCAGATCTTTATTCCACGAATCATCGAGTTTTGAAATTAGACCAGAAGGTATTCCCAAGCATAAGAAGGCTACTGATTACTGGATTTTCAAACATTTGATTGGAGACACAAAACTATATGTCCAGTTTCCAGCGGTAAACAATTATGTCCGGTCTATTTGGTTTGAGTGGTTCTCAGATGAAGAAGCTGCACGCTTTGAACGACAACTTACTCAAATGAAGATTCCCTTTGAACGAAAAGGCCGAATTTTTTGGCTTTTTTTACAAAAAGGAGAATTTACAACAAGAGTGGCGAGAGAATTTATTCAGCAAACTGCTCAGCAGGCTGGAATTCAACTCAGACGACATTGGGATGACCCCATAACTATGACAAATCCGTACAAATTAGCCCCTTATTTTGGAAAGTGGAAGGAGTATTTTGAGGTATGAAAGACAACCCGCTAGAAGCAGCCTTAAATCAAATCGCACAAGAACGTCCTGACCTAGCCAAGCCAGAAACTTTACAACAAATATTCCCACCATTGCCCAATGGAGTGGACTTACAGATTCCGGATAACTACTCACTAGACCCCAATAAAGGCATTATGCTGATGAGCTCCAAAGCGGTTCAACCGATATATGGCTTTGTTATTGTACCGACCGCACTAATTAAAAAAGACAAGGATGATAGACACCCAAAGGTCAGATTGAATTTTTGGGACAACGACAGAAAACAGTGGACAAAACATGAGGTGTTGTTCGACTATGCAACTTTGACCTCAACGCGCAAGCTCCCTGAAATTAATAGTTCGCTACAAATCGTAGTGAGCGAACAGCAACGCGGGGGGCTAGCTCAGTATTTTGCGGATTTGTGGAAAGCCAATGACCGGCTGCAGGGCCTGCCGGTTGCTATACAGAAAGATCGGTGTGGCTGGAGCGAGGATAAAAAGGAATTTTATCCATACCGTATTTTGAATGAAGAATCAACAGCTCCCAACAATGGACAAACCCTTTTGCGTTCCATCACAGAATCCATGAAGAACATTCCACAAGGAAATCTTGAAGAAGCGAAGAGGTTAGTTCAAGAACTTGGAGACAATCCGGTATTTGCTTTATGCCTGGCTGGATGTCTCGCAAGCCCCGTTGTACCATTGATTCCAGGGAAATTAGATGAAAACATCGGTATTGATATTGCTGGCAAGACAACAAGCGGTAAGACAACCATTCAAAAGCTCGCAGTTGATATCATCTATGGCCTTGGTGATCTTCTAAAGCAAAGCTGGGCAAAATTGAAGGATGCGGGCGTTTGGAATACGGCTCGGGTTAGCAACAACTTGCCGCTAATCCTAGATGACACCCACCGGATGAAGGAGCAGCATGGAGGAATTCCGCATGATTTAATCAACGGTCAAGAGGGTCCCAAAAGTATTCAAACAGAAGGAGGATGGGAGGGAATTGATCCCAAGAGGAGTCAATACAAAGGAACGCTTTTCTTTAACGGAGAGGTACCCATTTACTCAACAACACCAAAGGATTCAGCCGGAATTCAGGGTCGAATCTTTATGATTAACCGAAGCCCCTTCCAAACACAAACAACAAAAGATGATGTTGAAAATTACAAGAAGAGAGGGCTCGACAATGCTGGACACTTTGCCGAGCCCTGGATCGAGCATCTGATAGCTCTGGGTTCGGATAAAATTTACCACAAAATAGGAGAACTCCACAAGCTTTTTGATTGCACTGGGAAAGATGCATTATACGGGAGGTTGGCAACGAAAGCCCAAGTGTTAGTTTTTTGCCTTCAACAATTTAATGAGCTATTCGATATAAATATCAATGTCAATAACATGATCGAACTTCTGAAAGAATCAATGGAAGCCCAAACGGATAATGTCAATGTGGCTGATAACCAAATGAAACTTATCGTGGAGAAAATCTTTGAAGCTATGGCCGGTATGTCGTATAACGAGAAGGACTGTATCTTGCTTAACGAAGGACTTTCTTATAACGGCCTTGGTAAAGTAAATGTATGCTACGTCAAACAAAGTCATCTCATCGTTAAAGGGAGCACTCTTGAGCAAATTATTAGGGAGGGTGGATATAAGAGCGTTAAAGCTGTTTGTGAACAACTAAAGAACGGGGGGTATCTAGAAGCATCTGCCCCTACACTTATTCGGTTCCCAACGGCACCCCCGATGGAGAAGAATGAAGCGCGAATCCAAGGTTACAAGTTTACCTACGATACCTTTGAGAAATTCATTCCACAAGAAAAAAACTGAACACAAGCGAGGGAGCTAATAGCTCCCTCTTGTTGTCTTTCATAACTCAAACCGGCACTGAAGTCAAAAGGGTCAAGCCCGGGTCAAAGGGAGGGTCAAAGTCAAGAGAAACGTAGAGAGGGATTAAAAAGGAAAGGGTCAAAGAGGTCAAAGCAAAAGATAAAGGGTACAAGAGTTTCAATGTTTTTTGTGTTTGTTTTTTTGTTAGGAAGAAATAGGTTTAATTTTTTATTGACCTCTTGACCTATCGGTTCTTCCCCCTCCACAGGGGGTGCGAAGGCACTGACCCCGGCATTGACCTAGGTTTGACCCTGGTCTGTGCAATCAATACTCATCTCCTAACAAAATAGTCGTTACACTCCGATCTCGTTCGGTGACAACAAACACGCTTCTATCCCAGATTCCGGAGTAGGTGCTGATGATTCGCTCTCTATTGTTGATAGCCCAAGTATTCAACCTTTCATCGCTTTTGCTGACGTTTCCCCAGTTGCCATTTACATGGCAACAAATGACAAACAAAACTCCATAATCTCCTATCATCCCCATGGCTCTTGGTGTAACTACAACTCGCCCGATCGGGAACAGTGGATCGTCCATATTTCTCCATCTCCTCTGTGTTAATGTTGGCAAATCCTATCACAGAGAATTTGGGGTGCACAATTCCTATGTTCATAGGAACTCAATTGGCCAGGACTCCTAAGGTTCCGAATAGGGGGATTAAGTAGATGTTCGGAGAGTCACTCGTTCAGATTTACGTAAGTTCAGGTGCCACTAATCGTTTTCATGAAACGTCTTGCTTGTTCTTGAGCCCTCCAGTCTTTTTACTACGGTTCTGGTAAGCCACGAGGAATTACACGGTGTTGCGTGGGTTCTCAAATCCATTTATCCAGAAAAGTCCTTCTGAAAAGAACATATCCTATTCCCTAAAGCGTCAAGGTCGCGATTTCCGTGACTGAATTCATAAATATTCGGTTATGTAGCTAACAGAACTATGGTTTTTTATCTAATAGTATACTTGTAAGAGGAGTGCCATTCTCGAGTTTTAGCAGAATGCTGATCATCTTGCGCTAAAGCATGCAAACCGGCAAGGTTTGTGATAAGGATAAGGCGATTACGCAGTACAAGAAAGCCTTCATTTTGAAGCTCTTGAAGAGTGATAGTTACAGATTCACGACTCACCCCAATCATATAGGCCAAGTGTTGGTGGGTAACCCTCCAATTAATTAAATAACCTTCTAAGGTTTTAATACCAAAGTTGGAATTCAAGTCGAGCAGAAGATTAACTACTCGCACTCGACTGGACAAGAAAGCTAAGTACTCCAGCTTGCGATCTGCCTGATCCAACCGTTCGCTTACCACATAAAACAATTTACGAAGCAATTGCGGGTAAAGTTCTAACAATGCTTCAAGGTCTGGCTTTCGTATCATCCATAGCACACTCTTCTCCAATGCGGACACCGAAGCAAGACGCTGGTTATTTGCATGAATGACTTCTAATTCGCCTATTGTTTCGCCGGGGAATTGGTGTCCAAGAATAAGTTCCTTGCCTTCAGCTTCCCGAAAAATTTTAAGTGTTCCTGATTTAATAAGGTACATCTCCTTACCTGGATCCCCTTGGAGAAATAAAACATTTCCCTTATCAAGACGACGTTCTGAGAACTTGGGCACGACCAAATTCGGATCAATATCGGGGATGTCATAAAACATCGGGGTATTCATTACAGATTCGAACAATTCTATCACTTGCTTTCTATAATAGTCATAAATTAAATATCGGCTTGTTAGAGTTCAAAACTAAACGCAAAAAACCCTTCTTTTAAAAGGGCTCCAAAATGGATTGTCTTTACTTGAGTAGTGACGTTAGGATTTTCCTAAATTTCGAACAAGGAGCAGTGATTGAGATGAAAGCGAGCAAGTTCATTATTAGTTTGACTATCGCCGCAACCCTGATGGGAACCGCGTCCGCATACGCAGCATCTTTCAAAGACGTGAAGGAGAGCCATTGGGCATATTCGGCAGTGGAATGGGGCGTAAACAAAGGAATCACAACAGGTTATGCTAACAGTACATTTAAACCAAACGATTCGGTGACCTCTGAAGAATTCCTGTCGATGCTGATCCGGTCGTACAAAGGCAAACTGGTGGCGGACGCTGGCCAGCGGTGGAGCGCACCTTATTATACGGTCGCTAAACAGTATAACTATCCAGTTGGAACAAGTCGGTCAGCCAAGATCACGCGAGCCCAAGTAGCTGAACTGATTGCAGGAACTCAAGGTAAACACTACGAAGGGGCGAATGCGATCCGTTACATGTTGGCTTCGGGGTTGGCTTCGGGGAAAAGCTCAAACACAGTGTATGGATATCAAGGTGGAGACACGTTGACTCGGGCTGAGGCAGTAGTTTTTATCAAGAACGTGCTGGACAAAACAAATGGAGCCGATCTCCAGAATCGTCCGACTACAGAAAGTGATGCCTCCACTCTTCCCGGCGGTAGCCAGGGTTCGGTGGCCGTAATCGACGGGTATGACGCTCGTCTGCAGGGTTGGGCGGACAAGATGCTGGCTGCAGTAAGCGACTTGGGTTTTGGCGCGGGTTACAACAAAGGCCAAGGCCGGACATTCCTCCGGACCGAAGATGGCATCATCTTCATGTCTTACAGCGACAACACTGCTTCGGGAGGGACGCAGGTTATCTCGATGTCGGGAATGCTTAGCTCCAATAACAATGATAGCGTAGACCAGGCACAATTGCAGGCAGTTCTTGCTGCGATGGATGCCCTGGGGCTGCCAAGTGGCCCGAGTGTAGAAAAGACTATCGACTGGACGCTCTCTCCGGCAGGGGACACAAAGACATTGCAAGTGGAAAATAAGACCCTGGAGTTTATCAGTACTGGCTACGGTCGGATGATTATCTACGTTGACTAAAGCAGAAAGGAGACCCAACCCCTGGCTATTTGGGGAGTTGGGTCTCCTTTTTATGTTTGGGCTACGGCCACAACGAAACATAATTGACAAATAGTTCCATTTTATGCTAAACTTGATACGTAGGGTCACTTGACAGCTTAGCTTCGGTCTGATATTCTTGGTGTATCGCGGAGCCCGCTGTGGGCGGTTCTTACAAAAAGAAAGCACCGTGGGTGCGACCACGGAGCAGATTCCTACGGCCAGAGGACGGTTATTAAATTAGGGAATTCCTTCCTAAAATGTCCATCCCATCCAGACTTATTTGCTTTCTTATTCACCCAATGCAGCATGTACCAGTTTTCTGGTAAGGCCCTTTTAGAGAAGGGTCCGTTATTAATATTAACTATATCGGAGAATAATAGTCAAGCCCCTATTTCCTAACCAAGAGGAAATGGGGGCTTAACTTTGTTTTGGGCCCAGACGGGCCTTGGAGCTCAACGGAATGGGGTCCCTTGGGCTTACAACTCAGCCCGAATATTAACGCAGCCGGGCGGGGTTCCAAGCCAAGAGAAATACCTTTTGTTGGCTTGGAGAGGCATTATACTGCGACAGATTTGGAGAAAGCTAACCGGCGAAGACTAATAATTCTATTGGATATGCAATAACCATAGTGAAAATTTCTCACAACTATTTAGGGTACAAATTGTGAAGCACTGTGATGGCATGGTAGAATTTCCCCGAAATTTAAGAGGAGGTTTTGCTAATGGCAAAGGTAGCGGTAAGAGTGTTTAAGGGCACTGAGAAATGTGGTCCGACTGATATTCCCAACATGATCCAAGACCATTTTCCAGACGCGAAGGCAATGCAGATTGATTTTAGTGTCATGGAAGTGGATGGAGGCGAAATTGCAATTGCTACAGATCTTCCTAGCGAGTATGGCTTTAAATTGGAAGAAACTATCATGAGTTTTGCCCCAGCTGATGGGATGGTCGAGAGATTGAGATTCGCTTTTCCAAAATCAACCCAAGATGAAGAGGAATATGCGCTTCCGGGAGAGCGACAAGCTGGACTTAAGATACTTCATGCCCTGGGAATGCTTGGAGACGAGAGCGACAACTGCGGCACAGACGAAGACTTCGAGTATAGCTTGCCTGTCGTATTTGAACTCCCGGCTAAAAAGATGGCCGAATTGAAGTGGACCTAAGCATGGGAAGAAGTGCCCAGTAACGTAAGCGCCCGGGCACTTCTTGAGGAAATTAATCGAGGTCAGTGAGCTTGACTTTTACACGGTCACGGATATGGCGTACACGCGTAGTAGACACGCCAATTTCCTTACCGATTTTGTGTAGCCCCTTACCTTCAACAAACATCCTCTTCAATACTTGGAGCTCTCTTTTGGTAAACTGTACCATGGAGCACTCCTCCTCCCTATTAGGATCACGTTAGTAAAATTGATGTAGTCAAACACGAAGAAGCCCTGCTCTCATCACAAGAGCAGGGCTTCTACCAGCTGGAGCACTAAATAAGGAATGATATAAAATCGGACTAAAGAGAATTCGGGCTATTTGGCAGGTGCACCAAATACTCTCAGAGAAGCATTCCACACTATATGGTCGGTATGGGAAGAAACTTCTCATAGAATGCGGCAAGCGCCATATCAACAGCGCAAGCCGACCTAAGAAACAAGCATACCAGTATGCGAGTCTTCAATTCTAGTTGGTGACACGAGCCATTCGGAGGCCTATTTCTTGAACTTGCGCATATCACTAAGTACTGCAATAGCTGATTGATACTCCAAGCCAAGGAAGATACCTTCCGTTGGCTGGGGGAGCCCGTATCTTTGGCCGCAAACCGGGCACCAAGGAATAAGACTTAGCCTGTTGCTCGGTCCAGACAAGTGGGAACGGGCCAGGGAGCCAAGGAAGCTAGTCTCTTCGGGCTTTGGACTAGCCTGGAATATTAACGCAGCGGAGGAATATTCAAACGCAAAGGAAATACCTTTTGTTAGCTCGGAGAAGCAAATCCTCCCTCTATTTCTTGAGAGTAGCGAATTGGACTTCTTTACCGGGTACCCCTTTGAAGCTGGTCGTGAGGCGAAGATTAGTGAATTCTCCACCAAGGGCATAGGCTTGATATGTCGTGATGGTCTCACCCGGCTTGAGGATATAAGCCCAAAGAGCCGACTTGCTATTATAGGTCCAAGCTTCTTTCATCGGCATCATCTTATCGAAATTGCGGCCATCATCCAGATAATAACTCCACTTCTCACTCATATCGTCCGGATAAGCACCCATTTTGTACTTGCTTTTGTTGGTAATAGTGATTTTTGTCCAAATGAGATACTTCATATCCGGGTAACAAGTGGTTTTGCTTGAGTAACCATACTGCTTCATCAGAGCTTTGGCGTCCTTTGAATTCACATCGTAGATCATCATCTTGTGCAGAGTATAGCTAAGTCCGTTCACAGTCGTGGTAAAAGGCAGCTTAACTTGCAGGTCCAAATTGAATTTGGACAAGTTGTTTGTTATTGGCGTAATTGTTTGGTTAGTTGAGACAGAGGCCGATACTACAGAATTATTATTGCTAAAACTGATTATAGTAGTGAACACCAACATTGCTGTCAAGATCAACTTTATCCTTCCAGAAAACTTCATCGAAAGACCCTCCTCTATAATAAAAAATGATAGACTTCCTCATACATTATAAAAAATTTTCTTATTGCCATTCTGTGTGCTATACCACCAAATTCGCGTGATTTCTTCAATAGATAGTTCTTTCATGAATGCTTAGTTTGAATAGAAGCAATGGTTTATATAAAATTGTTTTATACATATATTGTAAAAACAATTGGTTTTGTGTTAAAATCCGAACGTTTGAAATCTAGAGATGTTGTTTGGATGCGGAGGTGGTCGTAGAGTGAAATATTCCAAAAAGGAGTTGGCTAGAGAGTTAAAGGTTTCACCCCGAACAATTGTGAATTGGACAAGACTTGAGAAGGACCCTTTACCTTTCAAAATCAGGCACATCTATTCGGGCAACGTGAAGGTCTGGGAGTATACCTTTTATCACAGTGAGGTCGTGGAGTGGCTAAACAGCAGGACAGCAAAGAAATCTTAAGGAGGAACAAAAGTGATAAAACAAACCAAGACAAAGAGGGTAATCCTAAGCGTGGTTGCTGCTATCTCAATGTTTACAGTCACGCTCAACGGTGCTTCTGCGGCCAAAGCTCCAGGAATTGTTGTTAAAGTCAATGGAGCTACTACTTCGATGCGAGAAGCTCCGGCTTACGCTAGCCAAGGGTATACCATGGTGCCCTTGCGATTTGTTAGTGAGGCGCTAGGGGCAACTGTGACTTGGGATAACATGTATAAACAAGCCACGGTCGAATTGATTGAACCGACTAGCAGAAAGGTCACGGTCCCCCTGAACGGAAAAGAAGTTCTAGTAGAAACGTTGAATAATCCTGTTGTGATCACTCCTGCAGGATCACCAGCAGTTATAAAAAATAATCGTGTTATGGTGCCATTGAGAGTTATTAGCGAGGGGCTAGGTGCAACGGTGGATTATACCATTCAATCAGGTGGAGGCGGGATTGTTATGATCACTACACCATGGGAAACTCCGGCTTCTACTCCCTCCCCTGCATCAGAAACGAAAAATAAACACACGACATGGGTGCCAACCGCCAATCAGAAAGTAACAGGCCCTATTGTTTTTAAGCCGTTGACTTGGGATGTTTCTACCAGAACCCTGAGTTTTCAACTTCCTTCAACTATAACTCATGAAAACGAGTCTTGGAGAGTGCTATCGGGATACGAGGATGTTGATAAAAAAACCTCAGCGGAATTACCGACAGGAAGTCCGCACATCTTGGCCAATCTTAGCTCAAACTTCATTCTTTTCGTTGAGATTGACTACTTGCCTCGCTCTGTAGGCATTGATACTTATTACATCATGTCTAAGTCCTACGCTCAAAAGCATTATGGTTATAAAGGGGTTATTGATAACGATCTGATCCTATATGATGCTCACAAAAACATGGTTACATTGGACACTGTATACAAAGCTCTTGGAATCAATAACTAATGGAAGTGAGGGTCCAGGGATGCATAACAAGAAATTGGCTGCTATTAAAGCAGCCTTTTTTGCAATCATAATTCTTTTAACAACGATTGGTAGACAACAGGCTGGTGCGGCTTCGGATAAGGCAACTTTGCAAAATTGGCTGCATACAAGGGTTGGGGTAGAGTATAATCCTTTTACGGAAGCCAACCAGGCTGCCAATTTGATCATGAATACAGCAATCGCTCAGTTTCCATTCACGACAACCAAAGACTACAAAATTGCGCAGGCTTTCCGTAATGTTCAGGGATGGACAGATGGTCAATTTCATAACTATGCGAAAGGAACCAACGAATTCCTTGAAACTACGGCTTCTGTTTCCCGGTGGGCAGGAGTTTTTTTGAACGATTTTGCGGGGATTACGGCGAGTTCTGGCAAGGCGGTTGTTACCGATCTGCTCAATTTTAATATTGATTCCTCCTACCTGACCGGAGGAGCGGCAACCAGCACCGGTTATACCATGCTTCCTCAAGAGGCTTTGCAGCAATCCAAGCTTATCGGAGCTCTTAACCCAACCAGCGACGCTGAATTCCAAAATTCGGGTGGTTTTACCCGGGATGCTGCCAAGATTTCAGCATTCCGTACGGCGTTGATGCGACGAAAATTTGAGTCAAGGGATATTTGGACTCCAGATATCAAGGCATCTGTCGGTACAACCGGCCTCTACAAAGTTTCCAAAGAGGGGCATGCTCGGCCGAGTTATTTTCTCTATATGAATGAATTTATTAATTCTATCGGAGGCACGATGGTTGAGGTAAGTAATTTTAACGGCCTTGCTGGATTTACAACGGACAAAGATGCTTATCGAGGGTACACTATTTATCAGATGACGCCCTTTCCGGCGTTTCTAAGGGCAACAGCTGTTACAAACTACACGTTGAACGGAAAGAAGACACCGGGCTTTAAAATCTCTTATCAGGCTTATGGATATACTGGCAGATACGTGACAGTGAAAGTGGGGACCAAAAAGTCTACGGATGATATGACTCTGGATCCGACCAATTGCGAGCAGGTAGTAGTTGGTGGTGCTCAATGGGTACAACCTTCTGGTTTTGGGGTCATCCAAGGAAAATGGAATCCTGGAAAAAACTCGAAGTTTACTGGCGAAGTATTTGTGTCCAATGAACAAATTCTGCGGATGGCCGGTACCACTAAACAAAAGGTTACTCTTTCGCTTGATGATGGGTATGGCCGAATGGACTATTTGGAGTTCGATATTTCAAAGTTGGTCACGGCGACAACAACGCCTTCTCCGACACCAAGTTCTACACCAATACCGACCGCCACACAGACCCCAGCCAAAAAGATTGTTACTCCTCCAATTCATTTCAAAAACATTGGAGAGTATGATGCTACTGCCTACTGGACGGCAATTAAAGATGTAAACTTCTCGCATTACACCCTCAAATGCAGTCCTAAATATAATACAAATTACACTGGCACGCTGGCGTCTTCACAGTTAACCGGATTCTCTTCGGAAACAAAGTATACCTGCAAGCTTGAGGCGTTTGATCAAAACGGAAACAGTGGGGGAGTAACAATAGGCTCATTTACAACCTTAGAAATAAAAGGGCCGACTAATTCAACCTATTGGAAAGATAGGGGGATTATTCGAGAGGTTGGAGAGCTTAAGCAAAGTAATGGGTCTATTCCAACTGGTGCGATGGACCTTTCTAAATATACTAGCAGCCAAGTAAAAGCTAATGCAAACAAGTATAGTCCTTACTTTGGTGAAAAAATTGGAGTGTGGGCCATACCCGATACGAGGCAGCTCACGTATTACTGGAATTTTAGATACACGCGATCGGTTTACGATTCTTGCCTAAAGACCAAGTATAATAGCATGACGGGGAGAAATGAGTGTAATGGTGGCTATCGAAGCGTGACGGATACGGCTACGGATTCTTGCACCATTGATTACGCCGCAGTGGGGCCGAATGGGTGGGATGACATTTCTGAAAATCCTTTGGGCCGAACACTTCGAGCTGTAGCAGGTTGGAACAATGCAAACATATTGCTCAAGGTCACAAAGGTCTCTACCAAGGTTTGTCGTGGTAGCGACAGCCGCAATCCGAATCCAATTCGGTTTATTTACTACGTCCCGGCCATGTACGAAAGTTCTGCGCAGGCTATGACGCTTGATAGAGGATATAGCGCAGTATACAACAAAATCCTGGAGGAGTATCAAGGCCTGAAAATCACACTATGGAGTGAAGTCTATACACTTTCCGCTAAGAACGGACGAACGCTTAGCAGTGCAAATGGGAAAGCTTTCATTCAATTCAAGCAGATGTGGTCGAAGTATTCTGCGATGGGTGTCGGGAACTAAGTGGACACAAGTCAAACGAGAGTGTAACAAAGAGCTGCTCATGGATCGAATATATCCATCGGCGGCTCTGCTTGTTTATATTTAAGGAATTTCGCAATTCGTTAACTCCATTCAGCAGTTTGTTGGATCAATCTATGAGTGGAATGGAGAAAGGATGCTCCCTTCTTGTCCAGTAATGGCTCTAGTAACATTAAATCTAAGCGAAGGCTTAAAGTAAAGGTATAAAAATTGCTAGGAGACAAGGAAGAGAAGAAACAGGACAAAGAATTTTACGAAAAGTATTTCGTTGTCAGGAAATTACTCGCTCCTAAGCAACGACAGGACTATGCAGGGTCTCTTCCACTAAAAATTTAAATTTTATACATCATGTTCGGTTATAGAGTGTTGTGGAATGTCGTTGGAATGTTTTCGGCTTGGCATGAGAATTCTATGTTTTTACATGTTGCTGAACTGAGGATACATCATAGTTACTTGACGGCGGCTGAAGTTGGACTGGAAAGATGTTGTAGTTTGAGCAGCTGATGGAATAAAGCAAGGAGAGAGGGACGGAGGATGGAAATGCGGGAAAAGGTAGAAAGATAAAAGGAAATCTGAAAATTTTACACTGGTTATAAGTGCCCTTTTAATTGTTAAAGAAGATGTCCAAAAGATTGAAGTCGTAAGTATTCCAAAACAGACTGTTGGAGGTAGTGTCTATGAGCAATAATGATCCGCAAAATCAAGAACAAAAACCACCATCATCACCCCCACCTAGAATTTTAAAAGAAGGGGTGACTTACGGAAGCAAAGATAATGATAAAGATAGCAAAAAACGTCCTTAGTAATTACGGAATTTATTCAACTGTAGCCGGAAAGTTGTGGCCTTAAATAATCCTGCCTCGGCTCCATATGGAGTATCAGTGAAAGACACCTTTAGGGGTGTCTTTTTTATGTTATCGTACTCTATTGTAATTAGTAATATATTTAAGAACAAAGGCACAGTTCAGAAATGTTACTTCTTATTTTCTTTTTAATACGATGTTCTACCTCTAGAAGCACTGCTACTTCGTATCTAAAAGTTGTAGATAAGGATTTTTCAGGAAAAAAGTGAGGAGTCATAGCGATAAATCCTTATGATAAAAAATCAAAACCCTTTAAAATTTTTGTGGATAGTAGAATCACTTGGAATTTAATACGGCTTATAATACAAAGATTCAGCTGATAAGTTATCCAGATAATAAAGGCAATAAAAAAAGTCAAAAAAGAGCTCATACGTTCGCAAAAAAACATATATTTCCTCCAATCTTTGTGTATAATGAAGCTGAAAGCCCATTTGTACTGCGAAGGGGATGAAGAATGATGTCAATCCGTTTGAACCCGTATTTTGTTTTTAACGGAAATACCCGAGAGGCGTTGGATTTCTATGCGAAAGCGCTGCGCGGGAATGTAGTGGGGATCATGACGTTCGGGGATATGCCGGAGAATCCGAGTCATCCGCTAACCGATGAAATGAAGAACCTTGTGATGCATGCGCAGCTGAAGGTCGGGGATACGGACCTTATGTTCTCGGATACTTTTCCGGGGACGGCGCACCAGGCGGAGGGGGATACGGTTCAGATTGCCATTCATCCCTCGGAAGAAGCGGAGGCGTGGGAGATCTTCAATGCGCTGGCGGACGGCGGTCAGGTTGTCATGCCCCTTCAGAAGACGGATTGGAGCCCCTTGTACGGAATTGTGAAGGACAGGTTCGGCGTTACGTTTCAAGTGAATGTTCCCGGGGAGGAATGATCCTTGGCCAACGTGAATCCAAAGATCGTGCCGCACTTGTGGTATGACAGAGAAGCGGTGGAGGCCGCTCAATTCTACGCTTCGGTATTCCCGGAATCCAGAGTCACGAAGGTGACAACCCTTTCGGGCACGCCTTCGGGCGACTGCGATCAAGTCTCCTTTGAAATCTGGGGACAGGAGTTCATGGCCATCAGCGGGGGACCTCATTTCCGGTTCAACCCGTCGGTGTCCTTCTTCGTGAACTTTGATCCTTCGCGCGACAAGAACGCCGCCCGGAAGCTGGATGAGGTCTGGGACCGGTTATCCGAGGGCGGACAAGCCCTCATGCCGCTGGGCAAGTATCCGTTCAGCGAGCGGTACGGCTGGATTCAGGACAAGTACGGCTTGTCCTGGCAGCTGATTCTGACGAATCCGGAAGGCGAGGAGCGGCCGGCTATTTTGCCTGCTCTAACGTTTGTAGGAGAGGTATGCGGCAGGGCGGAAGAGGCCATGTCTCTCTATGTTTCGGTATTCGGCAATTCGCGGCAGGGAATGCTTGTCCGCTATCCGGAAGGCTCGGGACCCGATCGGGCGGGGACGATCCTGTTCTCCGACTTCAGGCTGGAGAATCTGTGGTTCACCGCCATGGACAGCGCGCATGATCATCGGTTCCAGTTCGATGGAGGCGTCTCTTTTATGGTGAAATGCCATACGCAAGAAGAGATCGATCATTATTGGGAGAGGCTGTCTGCGGTTCCCGAAGCCGAACAGTGCGGCTGGCTGACCGACCAGTTCGGCGTATCGTGGCAGATTGTTCCGGCCGATATAGGCGAGCTGCTGGAGAAGGGGACGCCGGAGCAAGCGGCGCGTGTAACGAAGGCTTTTATGAACATGAAGAAATTCGACCTGGCGGCCTTGCAACAGGCTTATAGGGGCGAATGAGCGGTATCTGACGACTCTGTAAATAAAAATAAAAGGGGAGTTGTCAATGCTCCCCAGATGTGTTATAGTTAGTTTATTGAAATTTCGACCTGAACTCACATATTGTAGAGGGTTATGATTTTGATTTTATAACCTTGTACAATATGTGATTTTTTTTAGGAATTTTAAGATCATGTAAATAATATCGTGGAGGTAATGAATAATGGAAACAGGAACAGTAAAGTGGTTTAACGCAGACAAGGGCTTTGGCTTTATCGAGGTAGAAGGCGGAAATGACGTATTCGTACATTTCAGCGCTATCGTTGGTGACGGATTCAAATCGCTGGACGAAGGACAGCGCGTTGAATTCAACGTGGTTCAAGGCAACCGCGGCCCGCAGGCCGAGAATGTTGTTAAACTGTAAATAGCTGACCGAGAGCCCCAATCCTAGCATTGGGGCTTTTTTTTCGCTCCTGATTCCACCAGAGAAAGAAGGATGCTGCATGTACTATTCACGGAAAAGATTGATGGCGGATCTTCCAGAAGAGATGACGGCCATATGGTCCTGCACCAATGAAGAGTGCAACGGATGGATGAGAGACAATTTCGTTTTTTCGATTCAGCCGGTCTGCGGCCAATGTCAGGCTCTCATGGAGAAGAGTGAAAAGATGCTGCCTGTCGTAACGAACACCAGTCCTAATCAGGTTAAACGCTGATTAAAGGATGCGGAGAGCGCCTTAACCCTGTAAGCCGAGCATCGCCTGCGTGAACTTCCCGCGGACGGTGACTCGGCTTTTTTGCCGGCAGGCTGTGAGTCTTATGGCCCAAGCGTACCGAAGGCGGCTGACAACTGCCTATATGAATCGTCACAATCCTTTCAGAAATGCGAAAGATAGGGGCTGTCCGAGTCTAAATCGAAACTCCCGGAAGACCGATATACAAGAGTAGAAACGCTTGCTGGATAGCTTGCTGAACGTGCCCGATTCGCATTGAAATTCTCCCCTGTCCGAACCCTTTTTCCTGCCGTTCTTCCGGTACGCGGCAAGCCGCCGCAGCGATTCCTCGCAAGATGCCGTCCGTCGTCCTTTATTTGCTTCACCCTATATTGTGACAAAGGCAAACCTGCCGAAAGGCAGGGACGCAAAGCCATAGGGCCTTCTTCGCTCTGCTAAGCTCCGCTTGAAGGGACGCAGGACGAAGGTGGCAGCCGCGCTGCCGGAAAAAGAGTGATTTCTGCCTGAAATCAAATCGGTTCCAATCAAGCAGACTCACTTGGGGGAAGAGCTTTTTGAACGTATGCCGCCGATTTAGACCCGCCGTTTGATAAAAGTAATTCCTCCTCCGCCCATTCGGGCGCCGCTGACCTATCCCAAGGCAGCGGCGGCGATCAGGGAACTATTTTAACGGAGGAGAAATACCATGACTTCATGGAACAGACCTGATGGCAACACCCGCAATATCTGCAATGACCGCCAAGAAGCTTCAACTCCTGTCCCCGCCCGGCGCAGCCGGCCGCGCAGCAAGCTGCTGTCCAGAGCAGGTTCCGCCCTCGCGGCGCTCGCCCTGATTCTCGGCGGACCGGCCCTCTCCATGGGACCTGTATATGCCGAGCAGCAGCCCGCAAGCGCTTCAACCGCCGCCGGCATCACAATCACGCCATCGGCTTCTCCGGCGCTTAAGGCTGCCGTCACGCAAGCAGTGTATGCTCCGCAGGCTGGTGCCGCCGCTCTTGCCGCCGCTGCTCCGCAGGGCAAGCTCTGGGAGATCGGCAAGCATGACGGAAGCTCCGCCGAATTTGCCGACTTCAAGCCGATGACGGCGGTCTACTCCACCTATGCCTCCGACCCGGCTGCGCCGGACTGGAAAGCTTTTCCCAAAGGAATGAAGGCCAGCGTCAACAAGACGCTCTCCATCGGCTACAAGCTGGATGCGCTGCCGGCGTATGGCGCGGAGCTGGATGTGCACATTCTGAATGCCTATATGTCGGTTCCCCAGATGGCCGTGTACTCCAACGGAAGATTGGCGGGCATGCTGCAGATTGCCGGGACCTCGGGCAGCGGCGGCGCCAATCCTTACCGCGATGAATACCGGCTGTATATTCCGGTGGAGCTGCTGAAGAGCGGGAGCAACGAGCTCAAGCTGGAGGTCTATGCCGGCTCCTATGCCGGCACATCCGGTGACGCCTATCTCTGGTACGAGTGGGACGAGCTGTCGCTGACCGCTCTGGAGGCCCCGGCCGCCGAGCCGATTCATGGCCGGTATGTCCACCTCGGAACCGCGATTACGAACGGGTTTGCTATGAACGACAACGTGACCCGGCTGCTGCCGGATCTGACCGAATGGCTCGGTTCCGCCTACAGCGGCAATATGATGCGGGTCCCTGCCTGGTCCGATACGCGCAACCAGTGGCAGGACGGCCTCGGAGCGTATTTGCAGACGCTAAAGGACCTGAATCTCCAGCCGGTGGTGGGCATGATCGGCTCCAACTATATGGGCAGCACCGAGATGCTTGCCGGACATGTGTCCGAGGAGATCAAGACGTATATCCGCCAGTTCATGGCCTCCTACGGTTCGTCTTTCGCTTACCTGGAGCTGGATAACGAGCCGGGCGTATTCAATCACAACCAAGCATCCCTGGTGGAACTGGCGCAATTCCTCCAATCCCAGAAGGCCGCTTATCCCCAGTTAAAAATCGTTGCCCCCGGCTGGGCCTACTGGCCCTCCAAAGGCACTCCCTACGGCTGGGAGCGCGATCCCGCCCAGCGGAGACCGATTGAAGCCCTGTCCGATCTGACGAACGGCCACAGCTACGGGCTGTCCGGCCTTACGCAGGGCCGGGGCGGCTCCCTGAACGAGAACCTGTTGTCCTACAACGGGGGCACCGAGGAAGGTCTGCCCAAGGAAATGATGATGACGGAGACGGGCGCCAACGATCTGCATGCCGACAACAGCAAGTTCGGCGCTACCGCTTACAAATACGCCGCGGCATTCGACCGGGAGCTGCGCGCCGACATCGGCTATGCCGACCATATGATGCAGCACACCGCCTTCGATACGGCCAATCCGAACTATGCGCTCTTTGCCCAGCCTGCCAACTGGAGCACCCACCGCGCTGCGGATACGGCGGCCTGGTCGGCGAATGCGGCTGAGGGCGGGGAGACGCGGCTGCGAACCTTCCGCAGGCTGGCGGCTGCCTATGCGACGCACGGATCGCCCCTGGCCTACTCCTTCCTGAGCGGCGATGAATCAGCCGGGCGCAAAATCTATGTCCGCGCTGTAGACACCCGGGCCCTGGGCGCTTCAAACATCGGCGCTTCGGCGGACAAGCGGATTGTCAGCATCGTCAATTTCGAGCCGGCCGGGACCCCGGCACGGCGGGTTGCGGTCCGGATTATGCTCCCGGATAACGCCGCCTACCGGGTAGAGCAGTACCGGGACGGCAAAACGCTGGGGGCAGCTTACTCTTCCTATGAACGCACGGCATCGCCGTATATGGATGTAGATCTGAATGTGGCCGCAGGCGAAGCGGTGCAGCTGTACCTGACGCCGAAGGAGACGCAGGCTCCGGCACAGCCGGTCATTGCCGGCGCCGCCATGGCGACCTGGAATACCGCAGTCATCCAGTGGGGCGAGGCGGCCGACAACCGCAAAACAACCGGCTACGTGCTGTACCGCGACGGGGCCGAGCTGGCCGTCCTTCCCGCTGCCGTGACACGCTATACGGATACCTCGGTCGCCTATGACCATACCTATGCCTACACCGTCCGGGCGTTTGACGATTCCGGCAACAGCTCGGCGGCGAGCAGCCCGGCCACGCTGGCCGTGCCGGATATGCCGGTAACGCCGGGCGGACCGCTCTATGAGGCCGAGAAGGGCAAGCTCGGCGGCATCGCCAAGACGGCAGCCGACGCCGCGGCTTCTTCCCAAGGCTATGTCCGGGATATGCACGGCAGCGGAGCAAGCGTCAGCATTATCAACATCATGCCGGGTGCGGGCGATTATTCGGTTCGCATCGGGTACGCCACCGCGGCGGACGCTACGCTGAACCTGTACGTCAACGACAAGCTGATCCGCAAGCTGACCTTTGCCTCGACCGGCAAGTCGTCGGGCGCGGGCGCTTACAAGAGCATTGCCACCGAAGTGACGCTGACCGACGGGCCCAATACCGTGATGCTGCGTCATGACAGCGGCAACACCGGCGGAGTCAACCTCGATTTTATCGAGCTGACGCCGAAGCAGGGACTGCCCTCCACCGAGACCGGCTGGCGCGATTATGCGTTCAGTGACGAAGGGATCTTTTACTCGGCCGGCATTGCAACCAATGAGAACGGAAGCTGGAATGAGACCGAGAGCTCCGGCGAGATCGCTTCCTTCAGCTTCACCGGCACCGGCGTGCGCTGGCTGTCCAATGTCCAGAGCAATATGGGCACGGCGCAGGTCTATATCGACAACGTCGCGAAGGGCATCATCGACCTGACCTCAGCGAACCTCGAAGGCTACAGCAAAGTCGTCTACGAAGTCAAAAACCTGACCGATGCTCCCCACTCGCTGCGGATCGTCTCATTGGAAGGCAAAGTAACCTTCAACCGGTTCAGCGTTAACGGCCAGGAGCAGACTTTGAGAGCGGCGCAGTAGTCTATAAACAAGTTCGAGCGGCAGTACCGGGAGCGAATTGAACCGGTCTGCCGCTCGCTTTTATCGGACAGTCATCCAACCGATACATAGAGGTGACAGCTAAACCGTTTAGAAGAAAGGATAATCATGAAGAATTTTGCTGAAGAATTGGTCTATTGGTATTTGCGGTTTAATGGGTTCTTTCCCTTAACCAATTTTGTGCTGCACCGGCAGGGATTGCAGGACGGACATCAGAACGCGGACGCAGATCTCGTTGCGATCCGTCCCAAGTTTGTGGCGGAAGAGGTAGGCAATGGCCACCGTGATGAATATCTCTTCGGACATTTTAGCCCGAATACCAACATCGGATTGATCTGTGAAGTAAAGTCCGCTTCCAGATTAAATTTAGAGAAAGTACATATGCGAAGAGAGGATCGCATCCAGTATTGTTTGAGGAGGATCGGATTCTTCTCGGAGACCAAAGTAAGGCTTCATGCAGAGGAGTTAAGAACCCGTTCCGTATCAAAAGGGCAATTTCATGAAGTGGGCAAGCTTCTGGTCACCAAAAGAGAGAATGCTGTACCGGGTTTTATTTGCCTGTCCATGAACCATGTTGAAGCCTTTATTATGGATCGAATCCGATACTTTTCCAGAGAAAAGGAAGGCGCCAAGCTTTACTTTGACTCCGACATGCTGCAGTACATGATCTGGAAAAGCAAAGCGCGATAACCGTTCTCTAATGCTTGCCAAGCGCATTTGCTCGGTGATCCCGCTCCTCGTGGCTAATCCCCGCTCCCGCCCGGGGCCGGAAGAGATTCCGCCGTCGGCGCACCGCCGGCTCCGCCGGGTGCGGACGGGGACGCGGAGCGGGCCCGGGACCGGGCAACCGCGGCTCCCCAGCCGCCGCCGTCCATCTCCGTCAGCTCCTTCCAGTACCGCTTCGGCATATTGGAGATCCGAAGCCGCTCATTCCGGCGTTCCTTGATGCCGATTGCTTCGTAGAAGCCCTTCCAGAGCCGCCGGTAGCGCTCCTCCGTCTCATCCGGCTGGGGCGGCGTCCACGCTTCCAGCGGAATGATGGCGGATCGTCCCGGTTCATGAATGAGCGCCATGCGGTGGGCGGCATCATAGATCATGAAGCGTTCGCCCCCGAACCGGTCGCAGAAGTGGTCGCGGATGAGCGGGAGTACAAGGTTCCGCGGCTCAATCACCGCCGCTATGACCGGTCCGTAGACGGAGAAGCGGATCAGGCCGAGATAGCGGTGGCTCTCCCGCCGCAAGTGCAGAACGGCCTTAACCAGTGCATCCACCGTATCATCGGCAAGCATG
Organism: Paenibacillus glufosinatiresistens; assembly: GCF_031470375.1. Classification (NCBI taxonomy): domain Bacteria; kingdom Bacillati; phylum Bacillota; class Bacilli; order Caryophanales; family Paenibacillaceae; genus Paenibacillus; species Paenibacillus glufosinatiresistens. Next base: position 58,305 of record NZ_JAVFHT010000010.1, on the reverse strand, counting down.
TCCAGGACGCGCGGGCCATGGGCGAAGCCGAGCTGGAGGAACTTCAGCAGCAGCAGTTCCTTGTCCGGGAGACAGGTACAGAAGCCCAGGCGCACCAGTTCTTCGGCCTTCGCCCCGATGCGCTGCGGGATGGACCGCAGGACGCGTCCGGCATGCTCGGGATCGGTCTCGATCCATTTGGACTCCAGCAGCAGCCCGGGACCATCGTCCTGGGGATGAATGGCCAGCGGGGTCTCCTTCCACACATAACTCTCAAATACGCAGGAGAGCAGCCCTTCGAAGCTGCCGTCATAGCTGTAGGCCAGCGCAGCCGTCTTAAACATAAGCAGTCCTCCCGGAAGAGGCCTCTTGGGCGAGCGCGTCGATGGAATCTGCTCCGACCAAGGCCGCTTCGGTAAGCCGTGGATCGGCCGCTTCGGCCAGGGCAGCAGCGGGCCCGCCGGCAGCCGGTCCGCCCTCAGCCGGTCCGCCAAGAGGCCGGGAAGAATTAGGCCCGCCGGAGAAGAGGTCCGCAGGCGCTGCGGGCTCCGGCAGTCCGGTCACTTCGGCCTCGCTGAAGAAGGAGAGCTGTTCGGCCTGCGGCTCCCGGAAGGCCGCCAGTTCCTGACCGGACATCAGCGAGCGCAGCAGCGTATGGTCGCTGACCTTCAGCCCTTCCAGCATGCGTCCCCGGCAGGTCAGAAAGAACTGAGCCCGCTTCAGCACCACACCCAGCTTCTTCAGCGCAGCGAAGTCCAGGCTTCCGGCCCGGCGGGCCTTGACGATTCGCTGGGCGCTGCGCACCCCGATGCCCGGTACGCGCAGCAGCATTTCGTAAGGCGCGGTGTTGGCCTCCACGGGGAACAATGCCCGGTTGCGCAGCGCCCAGCTGCATTTCGGATCCAGCAGCGGATTGAAGTTCGGGGCCGACTCGTCCAGCAGCTCGCCCGCGCGAAAGCCGTAGAAGCGCAGCAGCCAGTCGGCCTGGTACAGCCGGTGCTCCCGCAGGAGCGGCGGTTTGGTGTCGAGCGCAGGGAGGAGCGAATGCTCCACAACCGGCGTGTAGGCGGAGTAGAACACCCGCTTCAAGCCGTATTTGCGGTACAGTCCTTCCGTCAAGGCGAGGATCCGCTGATCCGTGTCGGGCGTTGCTCCCACAATGATCTGTGTGCTCTGGCCCGCGGGGGCATACCGGGGAGCATGGTCGTAACGGACGAGATCGTGGCGGTTCTCACGGATTCGGGCCTGGATGAGTCCCATAGGCTTCAGAATGGAATCCTTGCTCTTGTCCGGCGCCAGCCTGCCGAGGCTTGCCTGTGACGGCAGCTCGATGTTGACGCTCATCCGGTCGGCGAGAAGGCCGAGCCGGGAGAGCAGCCGTTCGTCCGTTCCCGGAATGGCCTTGACATGAATGTAACCGCCGAAGCGGTGAACATGGCGCAGCAGCTCCAGGGCGGCAATCATCTGCTCGGTCGTATAGTCGGGATTGCGCAGAATGCCGGAACTCAGGAACAGGCCCTCGATATAATTGCGGCGGTAGAACTGCATCGTGACATCGGCAATCTCTTCCGGCGTAAAAGTGGCCCGCCGCGTATAATTGGACCGCCGGTTCACGCAGTAGGCGCAGTCGAAGACGCACCGGTTCGTCATCAGCACCTTCAGCAGCGAAATGCAGCGGCCGTCGGCGGCGAAGCTGTGGCAGATGCCCATGCTGGTGGTGTTGCCCATGCCGCCGGCGCTTCCCTTGCGGCTGGAGCCGCTGGAAGTGCAGGCGACATCATATTTGGCCGAGGCGGTCAAAATTTCGAGCTTCTCCATTACGTCCACGGGGAACCCTCCTTTATATAAATGGAAGTATATATCGAACATGTGTTCCTGTCAAAGACAAAGATCCCTTGCTTCGGCTATATTAAGTTCAGGAGAAGAAAGGGGTGTGAGGGCAATGATCGAAGTGGCGGCAGCGATTATAGAAGACCGTCAGGGGCGGATTCTGATTGCCCGCAAACGCAGAGGCAAAGCCCAAGAGGGGCTCTGGGAGTTCCCGGGCGGCAAGCTGGAGCCGGGGGAGACGCCGGAGGCATGCCTGAAGCGCGAGCTGCTGGAAGAGATGGGGCTGCGCATCCGGCCTTACGCCCGGTTCGGCGTCAGCGAGCACCGGTACGAAGAGATTCATATCCGGCTGACGGCTTACCGCGCCGTGCTGGAGGGCGGCGAGCCGGTGCTGACCGACCACGACCGGTACGAATGGGTCCATCCCAGCGGGCTGGGAGCGTATGAATTTGCGGCTGCGGACATAGAGTTTGTGGACAAGCTTATGCTATAGTTAACCAAGAGACTAACGAAGCAGAGGACCGGAGAGGAAGTACGTAATGGCAGAGTTCGTGTACAAGCAAATTATCGACGATCTGAAGAAGAAAATATTCGCCGGGCAGTTTGCGGATATGCGTCTGCCGGATGAGCGCAGCCTGAGCGAGCTGTACCAGGTCAGCCGCAGCTCGGTGAAGCAGGCGCTGACGAAGATGGAGCACGCCGGAATTATTTTCAAGAAGCGCGGATCGGGGACCTTCATCAACCCCCTGTATATTAAGAACGAATCGGTCTTTAACTATGAAGGCTCGAATCTGGGCGTGACCGACAACTTCCATATGAACGGCCAGAAGCCGCAGACCCGGGTGCTGGGCTTCGAGGTGATTCCGCCGACGGAGGAGCTGCAGCGGGATTTGTTCCTGGAACCGCATGATTTTGTCTACAAAATCGTCCGGCTTCGCCTGTTCGACGACGTGCCTTTTATGATCGAGACGGGGTATATCCCGATTAAAATCGTGCAGAATTTGAACCAGACCATCATTGAAGGTTCCATCTTCAACTATCTGGAGAGCGCGCATAATCTGGCCGTGACCAAATCTTTCATGTCCATCTTTGCGGAGCCTTCGCAGGAGCAGGACCGGGAGCTGCTGCTGCTGAAGGAGAACGAGCCGGTCGGCATTATGGAAGGGATCTTCTTCCTCGACAACGGAACGCCGCTGGAATTCTCCCATATGCGCATTCATTATCAATACCTAAAATTTAACACGTTTGTATCGGTGCAATAAGCGGAAGACTGGAGGAAACTCCGGTCTTTTTTTATTGGGTTGAAAAGGCGAATGACCATTTGTCCATATGTTGTTCAACTTTTCACAAAATTGGACCGTATCAATTATAAAAAAGGTTGTATTTTATAATTAAGTTGGTATGATGAACTCAAGAGAAATTTTTCACAATCGGTCGGAAGGCTGATATTAAGGAGTGGAGAGAAATCATGGGACTGACTCTGCAAGTGGATTATTCGTCCAAAACCTATTTCGACAAGCTGGATGCATACTGGCGCGCTACGAATTATATTTCGGTCGGGCAGCTGTACCTGAAGGATAACCCGCTGCTCCGGGAACCGCTGCAGGCCGATCATGTCAAGGTGAAGCCGATCGGGCACTGGGGCACCATCCCGGGCCAGAACTTCATCTATGCGCATCTGAACCGGATCATCACCAAGTACGATCTCGATATGTTCTATATCGAAGGACCGGGCCACGGCGGTCAGGTCATGGTCTCCAACTCCTATCTGGACGGCAGCTACACCGAGATCTATCCGGACATTACCCGGGATATTGCCGGCATGAAGAAGCTGTTCAAGCAGTTCTCCTTCCCGGGCGGCGTTGCTTCCCATGCAGCTCCCGAAACGCCGGGATCGATTCATGAAGGCGGCGAACTGGGCTACTCCCTGTCGCACGGAGTCGGCGCAATTCTCGACAACCCGAACCTGATCTCCGCTGTAGTCGTGGGCGACGGCGAAGCCGAGACCGGACCGCTCGCCGCTTCCTGGTTCTCCAACCGGTTCATCCATCCGGCGACCGATGGAGCCGTACTGCCGATTCTGCATCTGAACGGCTTCAAGATCAGCAATCCGACGATCCTCTCCCGGATGTCGCGGGAAGAAATAACTGCTTATTTCACAGGCATGGGCTGGGAACCGCACTTCGTGGAAGGCAGCGATCCGGCGCTGATGCACCCGGCTATGGCCGAGACGCTGGACCTCATCGTCGAGAAAATCCGGGACATTCAGCGCGAGGCCCGCACCGGCGGCGGACAGACAACCCGCCCGCTCTGGCCGATGCTCGTGTTCCGTTCCCCGAAAGGCTGGACCGGACCGAAATCGTGGGACAATGTGCCGAATGAAGATTCGTTTCGCGCCCACCAGGTGCCGATTCCGGCTGACCGGAAGCATATGGAGCATGCGCCGGCGCTGCTGGAATGGATGAACAGCTACCGTCCGGAGGAACTGTTCGAACAGGACGGCAAGCTGAAAGCCGACATCGCCGAGATTCTCCCGTCGGGCGACCGCCGCATGGGCAAGAATCCCGTGACGGATGCCGGACGGCTCGTGAAGGAACTCCGTCTGCCGGACTTCCGCGATTTTGCGCTGGATAACTCCGTACCGGGCGCCGTTACAGCGCAGGATATGGCCGTTCTGGGCAAGTACATGAAGGACGTCCTCGCCCTCAATGAAGACAACCGCAACTTCCGCATCTTCGGACCGGACGAAACGATGTCCAACCGCCTGGGACCTGTCTTTGAAGTAACGAAGCGGCAGTGGATGGATGCCGTCAAGGAACCGAACGACGAGTTCCTGGCTTCCTACGGCCGGGTCATTGACTCGCAGCTGTCCGAGCATCAGGCCGAAGGCCTTCTGGAAGGCTATGTCCTGACCGGCCGCCACGGATTTTTTGCCAGCTATGAAGCGTTCCTGCGCGTCGTCGATTCGATGATTACCCAGCACTTCAAATGGCTGCGCAAAGCGACCGATCAGGGCTGGCGCGCAGATATTCCGTCCCTGAACGTCGTGGCGACCTCGACCGTATTCCAGCAGGATCACAACGGCTATACGCATCAGGACCCGGGCCTGCTCGGCCATCTCGCCGACAAGAAGCCGGAATTCATCCGTGAATATTTGCCCGCCGATGCCAACACCCTGCTGGCCGTATTCGACAAGGTGCTGAATGACCGCCAGAAGATCAACCTGATCGTCTCGTCCAAGCATCCGCGTCCGCAGTGGTTCAGCGCGGACGAAGCGCAGGAGCTTGTCGATAAAGGCTTGAAGATCATCGACTGGGCTTCGACCTGCGGCGACCAGGAGCCGGATGTGGTCTTCGCTTCCTCCGGCACGGAGCCGACCATGGAGAGCCTGGCTGCTATCTCGATTCTGCACGAGAAGCTGCCGAACCTGAAGATCCGCTATGTGAACGTCGTCGATCTGCTGAAGCTCAGAAGCAGCAAGCTCGACCCGCGGGGCCTTAGCGACGACGAATTCGAAGCTTACTTCACGGCCGACAAGCCGGTTATCTTCGCCTTCCACGGCTATGAAGGACTCATTAAGGATCTGTTCTTCGACCGCCGCAACCGCAATCTGCATGTGCACGGCTACCGGGAGAACGGCGATATCACCACACCGTTCGACATGCGCGTGCTGAACCAGATGGACCGGTTCGACCTGGCCAAGGAAGCGGTGCTGAGCCTGCCGAACCCAGAACAATACCGGGCCATCGCCGACGAGATGGATGCGGTCATCGCCAAGCATCATGCCTACATCCGGGAAGAAGGCTTCGACCTGCCGGAAGTCGATAGCTGGGTATGGAAAGACCTGAAATAACGGCAGAACCGAAATAACGAACGTGCAATCGGATCTCCGGCAGCTCTGCTCCGGCAGCGAGCAACAGAGAGGCACCCTGAAGAGGGTGTCTCTTTTGTCTGTGCCGCTTTTCCAGGAATGTACTATAATAAGCAGATAAACGAATGAGAGCGCATACGGAGGGATCGGGTATGGACAAGGTACAAACATTGGCGCAGAAATTGCAGGCGAATACCGGCAAGGTGATCGTAGGCAAGGAAGAAGAGACCGAGCTGCTTCTGACAGCGCTTCTGGCCGGAGGGCATGTGCTGCTGGAGGATGTCCCGGGCACCGGCAAGACGCTGCTGGCCAAAAGCCTGGCAGCCTCGCTGAGCCTTGGCTTCCAGCGCATCCAATTCACACCGGACCTGCTGCCTTCCGATCTGACGGGAAGCCACTACTACAACCAGAAGGAAGGCGAGTTTCATTTCCGCCCCGGTCCCTTGTTCACCCAGATTGTGCTGGCCGACGAGATCAACCGGGCGACGCCGCGGACGCAATCCAGCTTGCTGGAATGCATGGAAGAGCGCCAGATCAGCGTCGAAGGCATCACCATGCCGCTGGAGCGGCCGTTTCTCGTCATGGCCACCCAGAATCCCATCGACAACCAGGGAACCTTTCCGCTGCCGGAAGCGCAGATGGACCGGTTCATGATCAAGATGCGGCTCGGTTATCCGACCGCCGGCGAAGGCGTAGAGATTCTGAAGCGGACGCTCGGAGAAGGGGGAGGAACCTCGGTCATTGCTCCGGTCGCTTCCGCAGCCGAAGTGCTGGAAGCGCAGCGGCTCTGCGAAGAGGTCCGCGTAAGCGGCGACCTGCTCGGCTATATTGTGGCGCTGGCCGAGGCGACCCGAGAGCATCCGGAGACGGCGCTCGGCGTCAGCCCGCGCGGAACCCAGGTGCTGCTCCGGGCCTCCAAGGCGCTGGCAGCGCTGCGGGGCCGCTCTTTTGTGCTGCCGGACGATATCAAGCAATTGCTTGTCCCGGTATGCGCCCATCGCCTCGTTCCGAAGCGCCGCTACGGCGTTCAAGAACAGACGGCGGAGCGGCTGCTGCTGGACATCGCCGCGAAGGTTCCGGTTCCAAGCGAGGAAGGCGTGGAAGGCGGCGTTCGCTGATGGCGCTGATCTGGCTTCTCATCGCCTGCATGATTGCGATGACTCTGCAGGGCTGGCTGCTCGGCCGAAGGTCGCTGTCGAAGCTCGGTTATACCCGCCGGTTCAGCACGGAGGCTTGCCATGCCGGGGAAAGGATCGAGATGGTGGAGACCATTGCGAACCTTAAGGTGCTCCCGGTTCCCTGGCTCCGGCTGGAGGCGCTGCTTCCGGCTTCGCTGACTTTTGCCCGGAGCAGGGAGACGGCCATCAGCAAGGGCAGCATCTACCAGAACCATGCCAGCCTGTTCACGCTGCCTCCGAAGACCCGGATTACCCGCACGTACCAAGTGGAGTGCGAAGGCCGGGGAATCTACCGGATCGAATCGGTGACGATGACCGGCAGCGACCTGTTCGGGGTCTATACGCCGGCGCGCCAGATTCCGCTGAACCAGCGGCTGGTGGTCTATCCGAGGCTTCTGGAAGAGGAGGAGCTGCCGCTGTCGTGGCGGACCTGGCAGGGAGAACTGGCTGTGCGGCGCTGGATTGTCGAAGATCCCTTCCAATGGAGCGGCATCCGCGAATACGCGCCCGGCGACCCTCTGAACCGCATTCACTGGAAAGCCAGCGCCCGCAGCGGCGGGCTTCAAGTGCGCCGCAACGGCCATTCCGCCGATCCCCGGGCCATGATCTGCCTGAATATCGAGGAATCGGAGGCGATGTGGAGCGTCGTTACGGAGCCCGGGCGGCTGGAGGCTGCGCTGTCCTGCGCGGCGACGGTGGCCGCCCGGCTGATCCATCAGGGCATGGCTGCCGGCTACGCCCATAACGCCTGCGTCTCGGAGGCCGCCGGCCGGCCGGAAGGGCGGGTGGCGCCCGGTCACGGGCTTCCGCATCTCGTGCTGCTCCTGGAGGCGATGGCCGGGACCGACCTTAAGGCCCGGGAGCCGTTCTATGAATTTCTGGCGCGCGAAGCGGCGGAAGAAGAGCGGGAGCCGCTCGATTATCTGCTCGTCACCGCCCATGTCTCGAACCGGATTGCGGATGCCATCCGGTCATTGGAAGAGCGGGGGCACCGTGTTGCGGTAGTCGGCGAACCGCTATGGGGAGGAGGCGCGCGCGATGAACGATAAAGCCAAGCCGCATGCGGCATTAAGCGGCGGACGGAAGGAAGCGGACTCCCGTCCGGAGCCGTCTCCCGGGGCGGCAGCCGCCCGGGAGACCGGGCGTGCCCGCAGCCGCGAGCTGCGGGCAATGGCCGCCGTCGCCCTCATGGAGACGGCGGGCTTGTTCCCGGCAGCGCTGCTGTACGCCGTCTACGCGCTGCATGCTTCCCCGCCGATCCTCCTGCTGGGGATCGGCCTGCTGCACCTGGGCGGCCAGGCGGCGGGCGCCCGGCAGATCGGCAGCGGCCGGGCGCTGCCTGCGGCCCTGGCGCTGCTGCTGGCCGCGGCGGCGATAACCGTCGCCGCGTACGGCCTTCGCCCCGCCGCGCTCGCGGGCGGGGCCGCCCTGCTGGCCGCTGCGCTGCGCGGCCTGCTGATCGGCCGGCAGCGGGGCTGGGCCCGCCTGCTGCCGCAGGTGCCGGCCGTCGGGGTCGCCGCGGCGGCCCTGATGTATGCGGCCATCGCCGCTTCCAAGCCGGCGGGGCTGACTCCCTATGCCCCGCTGCTGTACGGCGCGGGCATGACGGCCCTGTTCCTGCTGCTGCTGCGCTGGAACCGGTACCGCATCCGCGCCGCTGCGCTGAACGTCGAAGGCGAGGCGGCGCCGGCCGGCCGGATTGAGACGGTCAACCGGCGGATGACCGGGCTCCTGCTGCTCCTTGTCGCCGCCTCAGCCGGCTGGCAGGGCCTCGGTCCTCTGCTGCGCAGGGTGGCCCGCTGGCTGATCGGCCTGCTTCCGAAGCCGGCCGCGCCTGTCCCTGAAGAGAAGCCGGCCGAAGTGCTGCCGCAGGCGATGCCGGGCTTCACCAAGGGCGAGGATGCCGCCGCCGGCACGCCGGAATGGCTGCGTATTGCCGGCTATATTCTGCTCGGTCTGCTGGCGACGGCAGCGGCGGTTGCGCTGCTTGTGCTGCTGTACCGGCTGGTGCGCCGCTGGCTGCCTGAACGGGTGCGGTACGGGCTTCGCCGTCTCGGCCGGCTGCTGCGGCGTCTGCGCGAAGGGCGCAGAGCGCCGGAGGCCGAAGGCGGGTATATTGACGAGGTTGAGAAGATCGAGCGCGCCGCAGCGCCGGCACGGCGCCTCTGGCTGCGGCTGGGGATCTCCGCGCGCTCTGCGGACGAGGACCCGAGGGCCGCGTACCGGCGGCTGCTGCGCGGAGCGGTGAAGCGCGGCTTCGGCTACCGGCCAAGCCGGACCCCGCTGGAGAACGGAGCCGATATCGCTTCACCGGAGAAGCGCTTCACGGAATTGGAAGACCGGGAAGTCCGGCGGATTATCGACCGGTACAACGAAGTCCGCTACGGCGGAGAACGGCCTGACTGACTAGGCGGACCTTGGGTCCGCCTTTTTCTGTGCGGCGCGGCGTCTGGCAGCCAAGCCGACACCGCAGTTCGCTCGGCAGAAGGCAGAAATCCGCTTCAAGCATTTACCCTTTGTGAAAGCGCTATTTATATAGTAAGATAGAGCGGATGAAGGGTTGTGAACGCGCGTTCACAACCTAACAACCCGGTCACGGGAACCGATATGCAGAAGAATCAACGGACAGACAGGAGGAAGAGGAACAATGAAGATTACGCAACTGGGAGTCCCCCTGGAGGGCTTCGCCGAATTCAGCCGCCGGTCGGCTTCAGAGGGCGCCGTGCTGTTGAAGAATGACGGACAGACGCTTCCGCTCCGCAAGGGAGAACGCGTTTCTATATTTGGCCGTACCCAGATTGATTACTACCGCAGCGGTACCGGCTCGGGCGGCAGCGTGCATGTCGCGTACACCACCCATCTGCTGGGCGGGCTCCGGTCCAAATCCGGCCTCGCCGTCGATGAGGAACTGGCAGCGGTCTATGAGCAGTGGATTGCAGAGAATCCGTTCGACAACGGCGGCGGAGGCTGGGCCGCCGAGCCTTGGCACCAGCGGGAAATGCCGCTGACCGATGAGCTGGTGGCCGGTGCGAGAAGCCGTTCGGACAAGGCGGTCATCGTCATTGGACGGACGGCCGGAGAAGACCAGGATAATGCCGATGAACCCGGAAGCTATCGGCTGACCGAAGAAGAGAAGGCGATGCTGGAGCGGGTTACGGCTCATTTCGAGCAGACGGTAGTCGTCCTCAATGTCTCCAACATCATCGATATGAGCTGGCTGAACGCCGCAGATTATGTTCATCCGATCGCCAGTGTCATTTATGCCTGGCACGGCGGCATGGAGGGCGGCAACGCCATCGCCGACGTTCTGTCCGGAGAGGTGACGCCGAGCGGCAAGCTGACCGATACGATTGCCCGTTCGATCGGCGATTATCCGTCGACGCGCAACCACGGCAATGAATTCGCCAACCTGTATCAGGAAGACATTTATGTCGGATACCGTTATTTCGAGACCTTCTGCCCTGACCGGGTGCAGTTCGAGTTCGGGTTCGGCTTGTCTTACACGACCTTCTCCATTGCTCCCGGCGAAGCCCGGTTGTCCTCTGATAAAGGCGGGTCTGTTCTTAACCTGGAGGCTGTCGTTACCAATACCGGAACCGCCTATGCCGGACAGGAAGTCGTCCAGGTCTATTATGAAGCGCCGCAGGGGCTGCTTGGCCGGCCGGCCAAGGCGCTGGCAGCCTTTGCGAAGACGGGGCTGCTGAAGCCGGGCGAGAGCGAGACCGTTACGTTGAACTTCCCGGTTCACCGCATGGCTGCCTATGACGATGAAGGCGTTACGGGCCACCGCTCGGCCTATGTGCTGGAGGCGGGCACTTACGTCCTGCATGTCGGAAGCAGTGTCCGCAGGGCGGCGAAGATCCGGGTAGAAGGCCGGGAAGGCTACCTCGTGCCCGAGCTCACGCTGGTCGAACAGCTGCAGGAAGCGGGAGCTCCGGCGCAGAGCTTCCGGCGGCTGAAGCCGGGAACCCGCAAGAATGACGGAACCTATGAGCCGCAGTGGACAGAGGTCCCGACCCGCCGGATCTCCATGGCCGAACGGATAGAGCAGAACCTGCCGGGCGAGCTGAAGCAGACCGGCGATCTCGGCTATACGCTCCGGGATGTTCAGGAAGAGCGAATCCGTATGGAGGCCTTCATCGCCCAGCTGGATGATAAGGACCTGGCCGCCATCGTCCGCGGCGAAGGAATGAGCAGCCCGCTGGTCACTCCGGGCACCGCTTCCGCCTTCGGCGGCGTCAGCGACGCGCTGGCCGGCTTCGGTATTCCGGTTGCCTGCACAGCGGACGGCCCTTCCGGCATTCGGATGGACAGCGGCCATAAGGCGACGCAGGTAGCGATCGGAACGCTGCTGGCGGCAACATGGAACCCGGCTCTCGTGGAGGAGCTGTATGTGCTGGAGGGCCAGGAGCTGCTTCGCAACGGCATTGACACCCTGCTCGGGCCGGGCCTGAACATCCGCCGGAGCCCGCTCAACGGCCGGAACTTTGAGTATTTCTCGGAAGATCCGCTGGTTACCGGTATCTTCGCAGCAGCCTGCACCCGCGGCATCCGGCGCGGAGGATCGAATGCCACGCTGAAGCATTTCGCCTGCAATAGTCAGGAGAAATACCGCAGCAAGGTCGACGCCGTCGTCTCCGAGCGAGCCCTGCGCGAGATCTACCTGAAGGGCTTCCAGATCGCCGTTGTCGAAGGCGGAGCCAAGAGCATTATGACCGCTTATAATCCGGTCAACGGTCACTGGTCGGCCTCCAACTATGACCTGAATACGACCATTCTGCGCGGCGAATGGGGATTCCAGGGCATTGTGATGACCGACTGGTGGGCCCAGATGAATGATCCTGTCGAAGGCGGGACGGCCGACCCCAAGAACACGGCCGCGATGGTCCGCGCCCAGAATGATCTGTACATGGTCGTGAGCAACTACGGCGCCGAAGTGAACGCAAGCGGCGACAATACGCTGGAGGCACTCGGTGACGGGCGTCTGACCCGGGGCGAGCTTCAGCGCTGCGCCGCCAATATCTGCGGCTTCATCATGCAGGCTCCGGTCTTCTTCAGAGAGCAGGGAACGTGGGAGACCGTCCAATCGTTCTCCGGTGATTCCGGCCTCTCGCCGGAAGGCGCGGCGGAACTGCCCGAAGAGGGCGGCGCGATCACGCCGAACCCTTCGGGAGTTACCCGGGTGGCCGTGCGCCGCTCCGGCGAGTACCGGATGTTCGCCACCGTAATGTCCGAAGGCGATCATCTGGCGCAGAGCGCCTGCAATGTAACGCTGGGCGGCGAGCCGGTAACGACGATACAGACCAACGGAACCGGCGGCCGCCGGATCAGGCTGAAGCAGGTCAAGGTCCGGCTGGAGGCCGGCGTGTACGAAATGAAGCTGGAGTTCGTCAAGCCGGGCCTTCACATCGAGACGATTGAATTCAATCCCGTGTCCTGATCCTAAAGGGAACGGAGAGAGCGGACGGACGCCTCATCCCGCCTGTCGGGCCATTATTTTGGAAGCTTGGCCTCTGCCGCGGCGAGGACGCCGCTGATCTGCTTCTCCCAGCCGTACATGTTCTGCCAGCAGGCATGAATCCGGCCGAGTTCCCTGTACATGATCGCCATCTCGGTTGCAGCCGTCATGGCAAGCCCTGCCTTGACGGCCGAGCGATAACGCTTGCCGGCGGCGGTTCGGGTCTTGTTGGCTGACGCGATCTTCCCGTTCTCCGCCGTAATCTGCTTGCGGAGAGCCGCAACCGGAGCCAGCGCTTCCCGGACGGCGGCGGCTTTGGCCGCCGCCGTCTTCTTCGCTTCCGCCAGCGCCGCTTTGGCGTCCGCAATCTCCTGGCGGGCGGCGGTTACGGCCGGCTTCATCCGGTTCCGCTGCAAGTCCAGCAGATCGGCGCTCTTCTTGTCCTTGGCCCCGCGGGCGGCGGTCGCCCGCTTGCCGAGGTCGGCATACTGCTGGAGCAGGGGAGCATAGCCGGCCGATGCGCCGGCGGCCGCCGCGGACAGCCTGTCGATGACGGCCTTGTCAATGAGCTTGACGGCAGCGGTGATGCGCTGCTGCCGAAGGTCATTGGCCGCACGGAGATCGCGAATCTCCGCCTTCTCGAGCTTGATCGCCGCCTCCAGAGCGCCATACCCGTCATACAGTCCGTCCATGCGGGCCAGCGCTGTGCTGAAATCGGCGGCAGACTCCGCCCCTGAGGCTTCTGCGGAGCCGGACGGAGGCAGGACCAGGAGAGCGGCGGCCAGACACAGAACGAGCAGGCGGGCAAGCAGACGGGAAGAACGGCGGTACACACAAGGGTCAGGGGTTGGCATGGAATTCGATCCTCATTTCTATGAATATGTACCGGAAGCCGAAGCAGTCTTCGCCGGCAGACGGCAAGAAGCACCCTGCGGAACAAGGCGCAATGGCCTGTCCGCAGGGTGCTTCCCTGCTTTCAGCTATGGTTTGACCCAACTATATACAATATTTCCCTGGTCGTCAACATCTATCGGAACAAATGTTTCCCCAACGGGGAACCGGTAATCCCGTTTCAAAATAAAGCTTGCGCCTGACTCCTATCTATGATATATTATCCCTTGTGACTGCCCCTTATAGTTATGCGGTCGTGGCGGAATTGGCAGACGCGCACGGTTCAGGTCCGTGTGGGCTAACCCCCCGTGGAGGTTCGAGTCCTCTCGACCGCATCTTGATTTGAATATCGCAGTCCAGCCCTCCGGCGCTTAGCCCGGAGGGCCTTTCTTTTTATATCCAAATCCGACCAAAGCGAAGTGAATGCAGAGATGGAACCACAGCTTGGGAGCAGAGGGAAGACGGCGCGGCAGCCGGGGAGGCTGGCGCGGAGTCTGACGGGAGAGACGATGGACTACAGGACCATAGCGGCGCTGTTCCTGCCGATTCTGGTCGACCAGATCTTTGTGGTCGGGCTGAACGTGGCCAACACGGCGATGATCAGTTCGGCGGGAGTGGCGGCGGTCAGCGCGGTCAATATGATTGACTCGCTGAATATTTTCCTGATCAGCGTCTTCATCGCCGTCTCCACCGGCGGCACCGTTGTCGTAGCCCAGTACAAAGGAAGCGGCAACGACGCGATGGTCTCCCGGGCGACGGCCGGTACGGTCTCCTCGGTCTCGCTGCTGGCGCTGGCCACGGGCCTTGCCGGAATTGCGCTGTCGTCTCCGCTGCTGCGGCTACTGTTCGGCGCTGCCGAACCGGAAGTCATGGCGAACGCCCGGCTCTATCTGATCGGAAGCTGCATTTCCTACCTCGGCATCGCCGTCGTGGAAGCGGTCTGCGGCGCGCTGAGGGGCATCGGCCGGACCCGAGCCTCCCTGTGGCTGTCCCTCATCATGAATATTGCCTATGTGCTGCTGAACGTGCTGTTCATCAACGGATTCCGGATGGGTGTGCTGGGCATGACGCTGGCTATCAATATAGCCCGTTACCTCGGCGCGGCCTGCGCAGTCTACTACCTGTTCCGGCTCGACACCAGCCTTCGACTCAAGCTGAAGGATCTCCTGGCGGTGAAGCTGGATATGGTCAAGCGAATTCTGTCGATCGGGATGCCGTTTGCGGCGGAACAGATGTTTTTTAACGGCGGCAAAATCCTGACCCAGACCTTCGTCGTCAGCCTGGGCACTTACGCCATTGCGACGAACGCCATATCCGGCTCCATCGCGCTCGTCATGCAGATTCCGGCCAATGCCCTCTCGCTGACGATTGTGACCGTCGTCGGCCAATGCATGGGCAGCCGCAACATCGACGACGCGAGCAAGTTCATCAAGACGTTCCTCAAGCTGTCGTCTCTGTCCTTTGCGCTTATGGGGCTGCTGGTGCTCCCGTTCTTCCATCCCCTGATCTCGCTGTTCCACCCGCCGGCGGCCATCGTGGACGACATCTGGATCATTGTGCTCATGAATACGATCATTCAGGTGCCGCTCTGGTCGATCAGCTTCATCACGCCGGCGGCGCTGCGCGCGGCCGGAGATGCCAAGTTCACCTCGCTGGTCGCCATGCTGTCGATGTGGCTGTTCCGCGTTGTTCTGGGTTATCTGCTCGGCATCGTCTTCGGTTTCGGCATCATCGGCATCTGGGTCGCCATGGAATGCGAATGGGCCATTCGCGGTACGATCTTCCTGCGCCGGTTCCTCAGCCGGCGGTGGGCCCGGCATCAAGTCATCTGAAGCATTGAGCGGAGCCGTCTCTCCAAAAGGAGAGGCGGCTTTTTTGGCATATCCCGGACCCTGCAGGGAGAAAAATGTCATTTACAAAAATTTCTATTTATTTTACAATTTAGAGCATCAAAACCTATACCAGGCAAAGGGGAATGGAAATGAATCGGGCTGCCGGAATTGAGGATATGGTAGGAGCCATCCGCCGCAGAACTCTGCTGGACAAGTATGGAAGGGACGGCGGCGCAACTGTGCTGGAGGCGCTGAATCTGCCGCTGAGGCTGAACCGGTTCAGCTGGGGCGGGCTGTATCTTCTTCTCGCCGGTTATGCGGACAGGCTCTGCGGGGCAGAGACGGAGGAGATTGCGGTATCGGTTGAGCTGCTCTGTCTGTCCTCGAAGATACTGGATGATCTGGCGGACGGAGATAACCCGGCGCTGGCGGACGCAATCGGCGAATCGGGGGCGGTCTTTCTGTTCACCGATCTGCTGGTGGATTGCCTGCGGCGGCTGAACCGGGTATCGGAGGAGCCCGATCGGCTGTACGCCTATTTGCAGGAGGCGCTCCACGGAGAATGGATCGACGTCAGCCGGACGGCATTCGACGGCATGGATGAAGAACGCTATATGACCGAAATTCTGCCCAAATCC
This sequence comes from Paenibacillus glufosinatiresistens, assembly GCF_031470375.1. Classification (NCBI taxonomy): domain Bacteria; kingdom Bacillati; phylum Bacillota; class Bacilli; order Caryophanales; family Paenibacillaceae; genus Paenibacillus; species Paenibacillus glufosinatiresistens. Next base: position 42,628 of record NZ_JAVFHT010000010.1, on the reverse strand, counting down.
GCCGCTTTCTTCAAAATCGCCGCCTTCCTTGCCGACCCCGGCCGGCGCGAATTCTGGGAAGCGTTCTGCGATTCGGCCGCCGCGGCGACCCAGCTGCTGAACGATCTGCACGGAGTCTTCAGCGAGGGCAAGAGCGATCTTGCGCGTCTGCGGCCGACGCTGCCGCTGATCAAGGCGCTGGATATGCCGGAGGAGTACGGAGGGGCGGAGACGGCGCGGCTCCTGCGCGGCTGCGCGGCCGGAGACGTCCCGCAGGAAGCCGCCCGGGAGCGCCTGGCCGCCAGCGGCGCGCTGGAATACTGCGCCATTATCCGCGAGATGCACAAGGAGAGATGTGCGGAGCTGCTCCGCACGCGTTTCCCCGAGGAGCAGGAGCGGAACGCCCGTCTGCTGGACTATCTGGGTCTGGGTCCCGAATGAGCCGTTCCGTCTGGAAGGGCCTGATTCCGGCCCACTCCATTCTGCTGATGCTGACTGTGGTCCTGTTCAAGGACGGCAGTCCGCAGGGGTACGGAGAAGATCTGCTGTTCATCACCCTGCTGATCGGGCTGGGCACATTCGTCTATCTGAATACGTCGAAGATGCCGGCGGCCGGATGGTTCATCGTCTGCATGTATATGGCCGCCTGGATTCTGCTGCTGCTGAACGGGCCTTCCCGGGGCTATTATGCCGTGGGGCGGGTACTGATGAGCCTTGCGCCAAACGCTCTGTTCATGTTCTTCGTCCACTTCACGGAGCTTCCCCGGAAGGCCCCCTACCGCAAATGGAACCGTCTATTGCTCGGCTCGGCGCTGGCGACGGCCGCCGCGCTGCTGAGCTTCCGGGCGGAGCTTGCCTATATGCTGTTCCTGCATCTGCTGGTCATGGCCGCAAGCTGTATCCGGCTGTCGGTCTACTACAGGGCGAGACAGCGCCGGGTGCTGAACTGGGAACGGACGGTGCTCAATGTCTCGATCTGGGGCGCGCTGCTGCCTTTTATTACGGCCTATACGTTTCTTCGCCACTTTCTGACCGATTCGGTCAAGTTCAATACGATCTACGCGCTTATTCTCGTTCCCGCAGCGGCGGGCTGCATCTTGATGAAGCGGAGCCGGCCGCTCCGCACTCATCTCAACTACATGTATCTGCTGAAGCTGACGGCATTCGTGCTCACGGGGGCTGCCCTGCTTGTGCTGTTCAGCAGCTGCCTGCTGGGCATCACCCTGTTCCAGACCTTGCTGCTTCTCTATGCAGGGACCATTCTCTTCTACTCCTGTCTGCTATACCAGCGTCGTCTGGCGACCCGCCATCTGAATATGGTGAATCAGGCCCGGGAGAAGATGGAGAAGGAACGCCAGGACATTCTGCAAAAAGTAACCTACGATCAGTACCTGTCCACGCTGAGCAATCTGATCCGCCAGCTGATCGACCGGACGATCGCTCTGGACGGAACGCTGATTATCTGGAAGGAGGACGGGCGCAGCTATGTCCTGGAGCAGAGCGGCGTGTTCGAGCCGTTCTCGCTTCGCAAATACGATACCCGGCAGCTTCAGGAGAGCATCGGCTATTTTGCCTACGGAACGCAATCGTATTATTCCTTCCCGCTGAAGTACCGGAATGAGGTGCACGGATGGCTGATTGCAGGGCACAAACGCGGCGGCGACAAATTCACGCCCGATGAAGTCAATACGATTCTCGTCATGGCCGACACCATCTGCGAAATTCTGAAGACAACGGAGATTCTGCACCGGGGGCGGCAGCGGCGCATCCTGGTTCCGACCATCCGCCAGGAGGATTATGTCAACGTGACCATGAAGCAGAAGGAGGAGGATATCCGCAAAAGCATCGCCCTCTATCTGCACGACGATGTGCTTCAGCCCATTCTGGCTCTGCGCAATATGACGGAGGTGCTCCATACCCGGCAGGCGGATGTGCGGGAACTGATGCTGGATACGCTCGGCGAGCTGAACGCTTCGATCCGGGACCGGATGTTCGATATTTATCCGACGACGCTGGCCGACCTTGGACTCGTGGAGAGCTTGGGCATTCTGTGCGGCAAAATGAAACGCGAGGCCGTACACCGGCCCGGCCTGCAGATTCGTCTGGACGCGGAGCCCGGTCTCGATCCCGGGGGAGAACTGGCGTACGCCTTGTTCCGCATGATTAAGGAACTGCTGACCAATGCGGTCAAGCATGCCGACGCCAGCGAGATTGTCGTCTCGCTCTATGCGACCGACCGGGACCTTCTGATCGCGGATGTCACCGATAACGGCAAGGGATTTGATTCGGAGGACTGCGAAGACGGCATGGAGAGCGGCCGGGGCCTGCATATCGGCCTGCTGTCCATCCGGCAGGAGGTCAGCGTGCTTCGGGGCGAATTCTCCATCCGCAGCGGCGGCGACTGCGGCACCCATGCCCAGATCAAAATTCCGTTGAAGGAGGCGGACAAGGATTATGCACATTATGCTGTTTGACGACCACAAGCTGTTTGCCAAGAGCCTGGAAATTTCTATGCGGGGCATGGTGGAGCGCTTCGAGACGCATACTTCGCCGGAGAAGATGATGGACATCCTGGCCGCTGGCCGGCCGGACATTGTGCTGATGGATATACATATGGGAGATTACAACGGGCTGGAGATGGCGCGGAAGGTGCTGGAACGGTATCCGGAGCAGAAGATTATTTTCCTCTCGGGCTACGACTTGATCGAATACCATAACCAGGCGATTCAGATGGGAACGCGGGGGTTCATCAACAAGAATATTTCGATTCACGAGCTCGTGGAGCATATCCAGTTCGTGGCGAGGGGCGGGCTGATCTTTCCGAAGTACGACTCCGATACCCAGCCACTGACCAACCGGGAAAAGGAGGTGCTCCAGCTCATGGCGGAGGGGCTGCGCCAGCAGGAAGTGGCGGACCGGCTCTACATCAGCCGGCGGACGGTCAATAACCACCTGCAGACCATTAATGAGAAGTTCAATGTCAATTCAACGGTGGCCGCCATCATGCGCGGCATCGAGATGGGGATTGTGAAGGTGAAGTTCGTCAAATAGGAAGATCTGCGCTGCCGGGCGGAGGGCCCGAGCCGGCCGCTCAGTGCAGCCGGACACGGGGAGCTTCCTCGATCCGGACGAGCAGATCGGCCGGCGAGCACTGGAGAGTCTCGCACAGTCTGTCGAGCAGATCCAGCCGGATGGAGGGATGGCTTCCCCTGCACAATCCCGCCAGGCTGGCCGGGGCAATCCCGGTCAATTGCGCCAGCTCGGGCAGTTCGATTCTTCTCTTGAACATCATGAGATCCAGATCAATCATAATCATACGGGTCAGAACCTCCTTGAATTAACGGACGGCGGCGCCGCCTCTGCCTGATATTGTAGCGTTGCTTCCAGTCGGCGCAGAAGAGTAATTTGTGCAGAGAGTTGGAGGGCCGATAGATTGCACAATATACTCATGGCGGCGCTCGGAGTTCGTCTTATAATCTAGCTATCCGATAAAAGGAGGATGAAAGAGATGTCTCAGAATCTGTGGCAAATGGTACAAGGTATGAAGGGTGGTACTCTCCAGCTTGCGGATGTGCAGACGAATGTTTCTCCCCAGGTGTTCGAGAAGCTTAATCTGATGTTCGGCGACTCCCCCCGGTCGACCGTATCGAAGATTGTCAAGACCGCTAAAGGTGAATGGCCGAGCTGATCGCCCGCAAGCGGGTTGAGCAGTACCAAGCGGACTGCAGCAGCAGCCAGGATCGACTGTCGATCCTGGCTGCTGTCTGTTTGAGGCCGGAACGAGAGCGAGAAGGAGGGGAATCGGCTGTGTTCGCTGAAGTGGATGGGCTGCCGGCTGAACAGGATAAGGAGAAGAACCGGGTAGAAGATGCGGCAGAGTTCACAAGGCCGGCTGCCGCTGCCCCTGAAGCCGGAGCCGTGATCGGCCCGGGCGCTGCGGAGCAAGTGGCCGCAGCTTTCTTTCTCTTCAATGCTGCGGTGCTCCTCCTGCTCTATCTGCTGGGGCTGGAAGGGCGGGGACAGCCGCGTTTCGGGTCGATGGGAGAGGCGCTCAGGGAGATTAACAATTCCATTATCTGGCCGGGCTGCATCGTTCTCACGGGCTGGACGGCCCGTGTGGCCGATGCCGCAGGGAAACGGCATACGGGCACAAGAATCTGGCGCGCACCGGCCATGGGGCTGTTGGGCACCCTGCTCTCGACTTTGCTGCTGGATGGACTGCTGCTGATCTTTGAACCGGTCTACCGGCTGGCGGGTTCGGCGGTCTCTCTGCAAGGATTCTTCACCGGCGCCTTCTTTGGCCGGTTGATGCTTAGCTCGCTGTGCATCGGACTTCTGTCGCTGCTGCCGCTGTATCTGCACCAGCGGGCCGGTTCGGGCACTCTAGTGCTGGCTGCTTCGCTGATCGCAGCCGTTCTGTGGGCTACCCAGTTCGGCCTTGAGGCCAAGCCGGTGTGGGTAGACTGCACGCGGGCAGCGATGGCCGCGGCCTGCCTGCCGCTGGGAATAGCGGCGGGTCTGGACAGAAAGCCGCAGAAAGGCGGGAAGGGCTAAAATGGTTTTCATTTGTCCGTGGGCTCCGAACGAGCTATAATAAGGGGGACTAGCGCATATCCAAATCATGAAAGAGAGCGATAAAGTATGGGCCGTAAGTGGAATAATATCAAAGAGAAGAAAGCGTCGAAGGACGCCAATACGAGCCGAATCTATGCCCGTTTCGGCCGTGAGATCTATGTCGTTGCCAAGCAGGGGGAGCCGGATCCCGAATCCAACCGGGCGCTGAAGGTGGTGCTGGAACGGGCCAAGACCTACAATGTGCCGAAGGCGATTATTGACCGCGCGCTGGAGAAGGCAAGAGGCAACTCCGACGAGGTCTACGACGAGCTGCGCTATGAAGGATTCGGTCCGAACGGCTCGATGATTATCGTCGATGCTCTGACCAATAACGTCAACCGGACGGCGGCTGAAGTGCGCGCGGCGTTCACGAAGAACGGCGGCAACCTCGGCGTCAGCGGTTCCGTCAGCTACATGTTCGACTCCACGGCGGTTATCGGCTTCACCGGCAAGAGTGCGGAGGAAGCGCTGGAGATCCTGATGGAGAACGACGTCGATGCGCGCGACATTATTGAAGAGGAAGACTCCGTTATTATCTATGCCGATCCGGAGCAGTTCGGTGCCGTGCAGGAAGCTTTCAAATCTGCGGGCGTAACGGAATTTACGGTAGCCGAGCTTACCATGCTGCCGCAGAATTACATTGAACTGCCGGTGGAATCCGTTCCGCAGTTCGAGAAGCTGATCGATGTGCTGGAGGATCTGGAAGACGTGCAGCAGGTATACCACAACGTGGATTCAGAAGAATAGTCTTACCGGAAGACGGACAGCCGCCCTCCCGGTGTCAGGCTGCCCGGGATGCCGGACAGCCCTTTTTGGCGTCGGAAGAAAGAGCCCGGGGTAATTTCCTGTAGGGGAGAACCCTGCGGGAGGAGAGCGAAATGCAGCGATATTATTCCAACATCTATTGGCATTTTACCGGTTCGCCGCAGGTCGATTGGCATTTGGTCGAGCGTCCGCTGGATATTGTCAAGCTGCGCCCGCCTCTGGATGACCGGGAGGCCGCCCAAATTCTGCTGCGGATTCTGGGAACGCGGAAGCTGATCGCTTCCTGTACGGAGTTGCTGTACGGCGAGAAGGAGACCGCTCCATTCTGCTCGGTCACAGACGTGCCGTTCAAGGATCTGCCGGGCCATTCCCAATATTACGGACGGGTGGCCATCGGATTCCGGGCCCCGGTCATTCATGAGTCCTTTATGCCGGTGATGTATATTTCGCGCAGCAACCGCGAATTTGCCGGCCGGATGGCCGCATCGGCCGACCATTTCCTGATGAACTTTGTGAAGATGACGGATTATGCCGTTCGTGACGCGGAGAGCTTCTACCGGGAACGGGAATGGCGGCATCTGGGCGACTTCCGCTTCGGACCCGGCGATGTGGCAGCGGTCATTGTGCCGGGCGACCGGATTCCGGAGGTGCGGGCGGAGTTGGACAGGTTGGGCTATGCGAAGGACCTTTCGGTATTGAGCTGGGATTTTGTCGAGAATGCCTAAGGCGTAAGAGAAAGGGAAAGAGGCCTGCATGGAAGCACAGGGCGCCCGGTCCCGCCGATGAGGCGGAGCCGGGCGCTTGCCGGACAGCGGGCGGGAGACGCAGAGACGATTCTCAGCGGTCCCATTTCTCGCCGGTCAAATATTTCTCGGTCAGGACAGCCAGAAGCTGAATCCCGACTTCGTTCTGGCCGCCCTCGGGAATGATGAGGTCGGCGTACTTCTTCGACGGTTCGATGAACGCTTCGTGCATCGGCTTGACGGTGGTGAGATACTGATGATGGACAGACTGGATCGTCCGCCCGCGGTCTTCGATGTCCCGGAGAACGCGGCGCAGAATCCGCACATCCGGATCGGTATCGACGAACACCTTGATGTCCAGCAGTTCGCGGAGCTTCTCGTCGGACAACACGTGCAAGCCTTCAATAATGACGATGTGATTCGGCGCGAGCTCTGTCGATAATTCCCGGGAACGGGCGTGAACGGTAAAATCATACACCGGCGCCAAGGCCGGACGGCCTTCCTTAAGCGTCTTCAGGTTCTCGATCAGCAGTTCATTGTCGAAGGCGAACGGATGGTCATAATTGATGGCCGCACGCTCTTCCAGCGTCAGATGCGAATGGTCTTTATAGTAGTTATCCTGGGATATGAACGTGACTTTGTCCGTGCCGAGGCGCTCGATCACCGAGCGGGCGACGGTCGTTTTGCCGGAGCCGGTTCCGCCGGCAATTCCAATGATTAACATGGGTTTTCTCGAACCTCCCTAAATACTGCGCCCTACAACCTTCATATTGTAGCATGGGCCTAAAGGGTTCGCAAAGGCTTGTCTCCTTTTTGACGGAAGTAGGATCGGATACATAACGGAACGCTGAAATCCATAAAGGGAGGAATGCTTGGATTGCTGTACGTTGTGAAAATTCTGTACAGTTGGGTACTGCCGCCGGGAGGGCTGATTCTCCTTCTGCTGGCAGCCGCAGTCCTGCTGTATCGGCGCCGTTCCCGCCGGCTGGGAACCGCAGTCCTGACCCTCACGCTGCTGCTGTACGCAACCTGCATTCCGCTGGTCGGGGAGAGGCTGATCGGCGGTCTGGAGGGGCGTTACCCCCAGCCTGCGCCTCAAGGCGACATGATTGTCGTTCTCGGAGGCGGAGCGACAGCGGCGACGCCAGATATCGACGGCCGCGGGAACGAGTTGGGTTCGGCTTCGGGCCGTCTGCTGACGGCCGTTCGGCTGCACCGGCTGACCGGGCTGCCGATTCTGTTCTCGGGCGGACAGGTCTACCCGGACAGCGGGAATGAGGCGAATATCGCCCGCAGGCAGCTGCTCGGACTCGGAGTGGAAGAATCGGCCATCCGGATAGAGAATCGGTCCCGCAGCACCCGGGAGAACGCGGAGAACACGGCCGCGCTGCTGCGGGAAGGCGGCTTCAAGGCGCCCATTCTGGTGACGTCCGCCTTTCATCTGCCCCGGGCAGTGGCGGAGTTCCGGCAGGCGGGGATGACGGTGCAGCCGTATCCGACCGACTATACGACTAATACCGGCGGGCCGCTGCGCCTGTACGCAGGCAAGCTGACGCCGAGCGGATCGGCGATGGCGATGACTTCGCTGGCGCTCAAAGAGTACCTCGGCCTGCTGGCCGTTTCGCTTCGGTGAATAGGGGCGTACACAGGAAGCAGCAGCGAACCATGAACAACGAATAGTCGGGAATCACCGATTCCCTTAGGGAGAGGATTAGAATGAATAGCGCAGACGAACAGAAAGAGAAGAACCCTTCTTCCGGGGGCTACGGAGCAAGCGCATCCTCGCTGGCGGCGGATCGGCTGGCGTCCGCCAACCGGAGCGCCCGGTATTGGCTGGCCGGTACAGGTCCCCGCACCGTCGGCCAATTGGCGGAGCTGCTGGATGGAATGGACAAGGACCTGCCGGCGGACCAATATGGAACCGGCGAGATCATCGAGAGCTTCCAGGGGGAGATGGCCGCGCTGCTCGGGAAGGAAGCGGCGGTCTTCTTCCCGAGCGGAACGATGGCCCAGCAGATCGCGATGCGGATCTGGTGCGACCGCAAGGGAACGGCCAGAGTAGCCTATCATCCGCTATGCCATCTGGAGATTCATGAACAGGACGGGCTGAAGAAGCTGCACGGCATTCAGCCGGTGCTGCTCGGGGCCGCCGACCGGCTGATTGCGCCGGAGGATGTCCGGGGGATGCAGGAGGAGGTCTCCTGCCTTCTGCTGGAACTGCCGCAGCGGGAAATCGGCGGCGAGCTGCCGGCCTGGGCCGAGCTGGAGGAGCTGGCTGCGCTCTGCCGGGAGCGGGGGATTCCGCTGCACCTCGACGGGGCCCGCCTGTTCGAGGCGCTTCCTTATTACGGCAAGACGGCGGCTGAAGTATGCGCACTCTTCGACAGTGTGTACATCTCGTTCTATAAGGGTCTTGCCGGCATTGCGGGTGCGGTGCTTGCCGGGGATGCGAAGCTGACGGAAGAAGCGAAGATATGGAAAAGACGGCATGGCGGCGACCTCATCAGCCTCTATCCGTATTTCCTGTCCGGCAAAGCGGCGCTGGACCGGCGCCTGCCCCGCATGAACCACTACTGGCAGGGCGCCCGCAAGCTGGCGGCTGCCTTTAACCGCTGCCCGGGCTTATCCACCCGCCCGGCCGAGCCGGTCACGAACATGTTCCATGTTCATACGAAGCTGGCTCCCGGGGAACTGGAAGCCGTGCTGGCGGAGGTTACGGAGGAGACCGGCGTTGTCTTGGCGCGCGGCGTACGTCCCGGCCGGGAGACGGCTTATTTTGAACTGAGCGTCGGCGACAGTCTGGATGCCATCCCGGAGGAGACGCGTAATGCGGCGTTTGACCGGCTGGCGGAGAAGCTTGCCGAACGCCTGCCTTCGGAGGGCAGATAGACGGCAGAGACAATCGGCGGGAGGAAGGATCAGAGAGGGAGTGCGGCCGGCCGCACTCCCTTTTTTGTATCGCTGAAGGTAAGGATGGTGTCAGAATGGCGGCAACGACGCGGGGATTGTCACATAACCGAGGAGATAAGCTGCCCAATCTTTGACACTCTGTCACATGTAAAAGACCGGAGTGGGTTTTACCATGAAAATAGGCAGATTGTAAGTATCCGAAGAAAGCGGGGGACAGGTCTATGCAGCTAAAGCAGATGAATGTAGACGGAGCCAGATTGCGAAGCACGATAGATGCATTCGCAGCGATCGGCCGTACCGAGGGGGGCGGCGTGACCCGGTTGTCGTTGAGCGGGCCGGACCTTCAGGTGCGGACGTATTTTCGCTCCTGCTGCGAGGAGTTGGGACTGGAGGTGCGGATGGACGACATGGGCTGTATGTACGCGACACTGGCGGGAAGCGGGGCGCTGCCGCCGATTGTAATGGGTTCGCATCTGGATACAGTGGTGAAGGGCGGCCGGTTCGACGGGGTCCTCGGCGTAATCGCAGGCTTGGAAGTGATCCGTACGCTGGTCGACCATGGCATTCAGCCTCGCTGTCCGGTAACGGTCATGAATTTTACCAATGAAGAAGGCGCCCGGTTCGAGCCCTCCATGATGGCGTCGGGCGTTCTCTCCGGCAAATTCAGCAAGCCGGAAATGCTGGCCAAGCGCGACGCGGAAGGGGTGACGTTTGGCGAGGCGCTGAGCGCCAGCGGCTTCGAGGGCGGAGAGGAGAACCGGCTTCGCGAAGCGGCCGCTTATCTGGAGCTGCACATTGAGCAGGGGCCGGTGCTGGAGAGTGAAGGCGTAACGATTGGACTGGTGGACTGCGTCGTCGGCATGGTGTGCTATGAAATTACGGTTAGGGGCGAATCCAACCATGCCGGAACGACGCCGATGGGAATGCGCCGGGATGCCTTCTTCGCCGCCGCCGATTTGGTAACCGAGCTTCGGGAGCGTCTCGGGGCGCTTGATCCGGAACTGGTCTTTACAATGGGCCGCGTGAATGTCTATCCGAATGTGCATACGGTCATCCCGGACCGGGCCGTATTTACGGTGGAAGCCCGGCACAAGGACATGGAGGTGCTCGCCGAAGCGGAGCGGATCATTCGGAATCTGCCGGTATCTGCGGGAGGATGCGAGGTAAGCAGCGTCAAGCAGTGGGCGCGCGATACGGTCCGGTTCGATTCCCGGGTATGCGCAGCCGTGTCCGAGTCTGCCCGATCGCTGGGCTATTCCGCCAAGGAGATGGCGAGCGGGGCCGGACATGATGCCCAGTTCGTGGCAAGCTATCTGCCGGCGGCGATGATCTTTGTGCCGAGCGTGCGGGGACGCAGCCACTGCGAGGATGAGCTGACGTCCTACGAGGATTGCGAGAAGGGCGTCAATGTGCTGCTGGGCGCGGTGCTGGCGCTTCTGGGGGAGACTGGAGAGGCGAGAGTACGCTAGGAATGCGGAAGGAGGCGTGTGATCGCACGAAGAGGAAAGTATGTAGAGAGGACATGACAAAAAGACCGTTTGCGGAATGTCCGCAAACGGTCTTTTTGTGGGGTGCCCCCGGGCAGGAGCCCAGGGGCGGATGGCTTGAATGGCCGATTAGTTGATCAATCCGGCCTTGCTCAGCAGCTGGTAGAGAGCGGCGGCTGCCGTCTCGCGGCTGGCGCTGGCTTTTGGATTGAAGCTGGTTCCCTGATCGGCGGAGATAACGCCCGCAGCGGTCAGCGATTGAATGCTGTCCTTCGCGTAAGGTGCGATCTTCGCGCTGTCGGCGTAGGTCGACAGGGAAGGGTTGGTCTTCAGCTCTGTGCCGGTCAGCTTAAGCGCCCGGTCCAGAATGACGGCCAGTTCCTGGCGGCTAACCTTCTGTGTCGGTGCGAACTTGCCGCCGCCTACCCCGAGGATGAGGCCGGCCTTGGAGGCTGCGGCAACGTCAGCGGCGTACCAGTCGGTCGATTTCACATCGGAGAAGGAGGCCTTGGCGTCGGTGCGGAGACCGAGCGCGCGGGTCAGCAGCGCGGTGAATTCCGCACGGGTCAGGCTGCTCTTCGGCGAGAAGGCAGTGGCCGAAGTGCCTTGAATGATCAGCTTGTCCGACAGCTTCTTGATGGCGTCTGCCGCCGGGGACGAAGCGATATCCGTGAAGGCCGCTGCCGGCTTGCTTACAGCGGCGTAAGTCGAGAAGCCCGGACGGCTAACCGTGACGAGCGTTGTTCCGTCGGACTGCGGAGCGAACTTGGAGGCAACCGGCGTTACAACGCCGCCTTCTTCAAACAGTACGCCTCCGGTTTCTACTTTGCCCGGTACGGTGAACGAGCGGTCGATGAAGACGTTGACCGGCGTGTTCAGATACGTGCTTCCCGTAGCGGTAGTCCAGACAGCCTCGAAGGAAATCGGCGTACCGATTACGCTGGCTCCGGTTACGCTGGCGGTCAGCTTGGCCGCTGCTTCCGGGGCTTGCTTGATGTCCAGCTTCAGGCTGGCGCCCGCAGGCGTGCCTGTCAGCAGCGATACCGGCAGAGCGACGGCCGAGCCGTTCACGCTGACGACAACGGTGCTGCCTGTCTGGAGACCGGCCAGTTTCTTCACCTGGTCGCCGGTCAGGTTGACCGTGGCGGCTTTATCGGTGGTCGCCGGAATCGTGATCACGACAGCCGTTTTGCCGGTTCCGGCGGCCGTCAGCGCCGCAGTCAGGGCCGTATCCGCTACGGTAACGGAAGATACGCCGTTCGCGGAAGTAACGGTTGGAGCTACCGCCGCCTGCTTGGCATCCGCATCCACAACGGCCGCTGCCGTAGCAGGCACAGGCGCCGCAGGAGCAGGGGTTACAGTGCCGCTTCCGGCACCGCCGCCAGTGCCGCCGCCGCTGGAGCCTCCCGTGGAAGGAGCGGTTGGGTTAGGGTTGGCAGCATCGATGTAACGGAATGCGGTGTAGGCGGTGTAATAATCATCGTTGAGCAGGTCAATCTTGACCGGGAGCTTCGTATTGTCCTTGGCCTTGATGCCGACAATCTGAATCTTGTACTCGCCGGCTGTCAGCTTGGCGGTTACAGGAGCTCCGCTGGCATCGAGAACCGGATTGCCCTTCTCGTCATACGGATAATAAGTCGAACCGATGACTGTGCTATACGTATACGGACCGAAGTAATGGGATGGAGATCCGGTACTGTACGCCTCGAAGTAGCCTCTGGTCTTGTCGTCAAGCCCGACGAGATCCACTTCGTAATAGTTGATGTCTTCGGCTTTGATCTTGAAGTTCAGCACATTCGTTTCATTGTTGTACATCACTTTGTTCTGGAGAACCGGCTCCTGAATGCCTGTGCCCCAGTCCGGTTGAGCGGTCGTTTCATCGACCGAAATGGCAAATGGCAGGTGGAGCGTCGGCAGACCGGGCGAGTTCAGAACGACATAGCCTTGGTACATGCCGGGTTCAGCATCCTTGGCCACCTGAACATTCAGGTTGAAGTCATCGGTTCCATAAGCGCTGGCTGTTACGGATTCAGCGTCAAGACTGGCTTCAACGCCGGCTCCGCCGTAAGTCCACTTAATAGAAGCCGAGTAGGCTACGGAGCGATCGCTCTTGTTCTGAAGCTGAAGCGTTCTGCTGTCCGACGAGCTTGGCGTCAGTGTGCCGAAGCTGGTCGAAGGGTTGAAGTTCGTAATAGCCTGCTTCTGGTAGTTCTTGTCCAGAATCGTGATCGGTTCAACCGCTCCGAGAATCGCCGGAGTCTTGATGGCATTCTCCACGTTGGCACGACCAGGTCCCTGGGCGTAGAAGTCTTCCGGATAGACGACGCCCTTCTCGGTATAGGTCAGAGCTTGAGAAGTGTTGGCCAGAGCGGCGCGAACGTCCAGAGGCGAATACTCGGGATGCGCCTGAAGCAGCAGCAGCGACAGGCCGGCTACGTGCGGCGTTGCCATACTTGTACCGCTGATCCGGTTGTAGGCGTGCTCGTAAGAAATTTCAGGATGATCCTTGCCGTATGCCGGCCAGGTGGACAGAATACCGTCGCCGGGAGCCACGATATCCGGCTTGATGCTCAGCTTGCCGTCGGTGTTCGGGCCCCAGGAGGAGAAGCTGGTGATTTGGTCCCCTGCGGACATGGACGGATGGTAGTCGTTAGGGAAAGTGAAATAGACGTCTTTGTCCGGGTTGGCGAGAATGGCTCTCGCAAGCTGCCGGCCGGTGCTTCCCTTGATATCAAAGGTCGGGATGTTGTCGAAGCCATCTCCGAGCGTAGTGCCGATGAAGCCGTCGCGGTCCTTGATGCTCTCCGACAGATCCGCTGTATTGTACCAGGTGTCTTTATTGTTAGGGTCAGGCTTGACTGTCTTGAAGTTGCCGTTAAAGATGACCACAGCCTTGGCGTTTCTCTTCTTGGCGTTGGCGATCTTGTCGGTAAAGGCCAGGTCGCCGCGTGAGATCAACACCACCGCATCGCTAAGATCGGCATTCTTTGGATAGTCGTCGTCGGCGCCAAGATCGGCGTAGACAACGCGGACAGGGGCGGTGCCCAGAATGCCGGTAAAGTCGTCATTGCCGAGTTCATAGCCCATGAGGCGGAACTCATAATCGGTGGCATAAGTGGCATTGGTGACTTTTGCCGCAATGGCCGCCTTGAACGTGCCGGAGAACTGCTTCACCGGACTGTTAACCGCTCCGACGGCAATGCCGAGCTGCGATACCGCCGGCGAACCCATCGTGAAGTATCCGGGTCCGTTGTTGCCGTTGGCGATAACGGCAGTCACGCCGGACAGAACGGCGTTATTAATCGCGATGGAATCGGGAGAGTTCACATCCTTCTCGCTGTCCGATCCCAGAGACAGGTTAATGACGTCCATGTTGTCCTTAACGGCATGCTCGATGCCGTCGATAACCTGGGCGGAGGAGCCGGAAGAAGTGCTTGGATCGTCCAAATTGCGTCCAAGTACTTTATAGGCGTACAGTTCCGCGCCGTAGGCAACGCCCTTCTGGGCGATCTCGCTGTCCTTGTATTGGCCCACGATCGTACCTGCTACGTGGGTGCCGTGATACGTGCCCTCGTATCCGACATGATACGGGTCGTTGTCTTTGGTGAGCGGAACCTCTTCGTACGGATCATTGTCCTGATAGAAGGAGTCGTATCCGCCTTTGTAGGCGTCCTTCAAATCGGGGTGGGTGTAGTCTACGCCGGTGTCGATGACGCCGATCTTCAGCCCCTTGCCGGTGTAGCCCATGTCCCAGGCGTTGGTGGCATGGATCTGCTGCAGAGGCGCAATATCATTGCGGTACGTCTCTTCCGTAACCGTCGTCTGCTGGTCGGGGAGCGCATACCAAGTGCTGTTCGGATAGATGGAGGCGACGCCCGGAATCTTCGCAAGCGCCGGGATTTCGTCGGCTGGAATGGTAACTTCAAAACCGTTCAGAACGGTGTCGTACTGGTAATTGACGGTCAGGTCGATGCCCTTATCGTCAGCTTTGTCCAGAACGTCGGACTGCTGGCTCTTGACCGAAGCTTCCGTAGCGGTCTTGGCCAGAGCGGTAATGCCCTGCTTGGCGGCGTACTTGCCGACGGCTGCCGGCTGGCCGCTGAGCTGAACGATAACGCGGACATCCTTCGAGGATTTGGTGTTGATCTCTGGTGAAATATAAGGCGCTGCGGAATTCTGAGTCAAAGATTGCTTCTGCAGGCTGTCCGACGAGGCTGCGAAGGCAGCGCCCGGAATCATGCCGGCCGTCACTCCCAGTGACAGAGCCAGAATGGATGCCTTGCGAGGTAGTTTGTTCCACTCCAAAATAAAATCCCCTCCGTGTCATGTGTTCTGAAAAATTACTCATTCCCCCACCGACCGTACCGGCCCCGCGGTCCTCCTCTCAAAACCTATTGAATTTCCGTCCGGAATGGTAGGAAAAATATTAACAAGATTTTACCACCGGTAAAATGCAAAATCTACTCCAAATTTCAGAAAGGCTCCGCAATTTCTGGAATTTAGATCCAAATAACTAACGCGAGTAGGTGAAATGTTGTGAAATTTTGAACAAAAAGCAGGCGTTTTGATCTCAAAAATAGTACGCTTTTGTCTAATAAAGTCAGATAACATGCCACAATGACTATTTTAAATTTGCGCAAATCTCTGCGTCTTAGCAGAATCCCTAGCAGATTCATAGGGGATGGGAAGAAAGTGGAGCGGATTGGGTAAGTTAAAAGAGAAGGAGGGATTGGCATGGAACGAAAGGACTTTAGCGATGTGGGTGAAATCGTGAAGGAGCATCATGCTTTTGTTATCCGGACGGAGGAAGGGCCCATCGGCGAGATCACGTATGTGCCGGCGGATGAACATACCTGGATTGCCGACCACACCTATGTGTCCCCGAACTACAGGGGCGGCAATATCGCCCAGCGGCTGCTGCAGCGGCTGGTGGAGGAAGCGCGGGAAGAGGGAGCCAAGATCATTCCCCAGTGCTCTTACGTCGGCGTCCAGTTTCGGAGAAATCCGGAATACGCGGATGTGTGGAAGCACTGAGACGGCGGCGAAAGGCCGCCGTTCCTGATCATGAGCAAGGCAAGCGTGCCCCGGAACGGGACGCTTGCCTTTTTTTGCGGACAAGGTGCCGTGAAAGATTGTTGAGCTTTAAGGGTGTCGTCCCTTATAATATAACGATCAAATAAGAAAAAAAGGTGTATATTCCAAATGAGCATATTGAATGTAGAAGGTTTGAGTCACGGCTTCGGAGATCGCGCGATCTTTAAGGATGTATCCTTTCGTCTGCTGAAGGGCGAGCATATCGGACTGGTCGGGGCGAACGGCGAAGGCAAATCGACCTTCATGAATATCGTGACCGGCAAGCTTCAGCCCGACGAAGGCAAGGTCGAATGGTCCAAACGGGTGCGGGTCGGTTACCTGGATCAGCATGCGGTGCTGGCCAAGGGAATGACGATACAGGATGTGCTGCGCAGCGCCTTCCAGTATCTGTTCGATCTGGAGCAGGAAATGAACGACATGTACGGACGGATGGGCGATGTCACGCCGGAAGAGCTGGACAAGATGCTGGAGGAAGTCGGCACCATTCAGGATACGCTGACGAACCAGGATTTCTATATGATCGACGCCAAGGTGCAGGAGACGGCCCGCGGTCTCGGCCTGACGGATATCGGGCTGGACCGGGACGTGTCGGAGCTCAGCGGCGGGCAGCGGACGAAGATTCTGCTCGGCAAGCTGCTGCTGGAGAAGCCGGACATTCTGCTCCTGGACGAGCCGACGAACTATCTGGACGAGCAGCACATCGAGTGGCTGAAGCGCTACCTCCAGGAGTATGAGAATGCGTTCATTCTGATCTCCCACGACATCCCGTTCCTCAACAGCGTCATCAACCTGATCTATCATATGGAGAATCAGAAGCTGACCCGCTATGTCGGCGACTACGACCAGTTCCAGCAGGTCTACGAAATGCGTAAGCAGCAGCTGGAATCGGCGTTCAACCGCCAGCAGCAGGAGATTGCGGAGCTGAAGGATTTTGTGGCCCGGAACAAGGCAAGCGTGGCGACGCGCAACATGGCGATGTCCCGGCAGAAGAAGCTGGACAAGATGGAGATTATCGAGCTGGCCAAGGAGAAGCCGAAGCCGCAGTTCAACTTCCGGGAGGCAAAGACGTCCGGCAAGCTGATTTTTGAGGCCAAGGAGCTGGTGATCGGCTATGACAGCCCGCTGTCCCGGCCGCTGGACCTGACGATGGAGCGGGGCCAGAAGATCGCGCTGGTCGGCGCGAACGGCATCGGGAAGACGACGCTGCTGCGCAGCATTCTGGGCGAAATCCCGGCGCTGTCGGGTTCGGTGGAGCTGGGCTACAACCTGGAGATCGGCTACTTCGAGCAGGAAGCCAAGGAAGGCAATTACAATACCTGCATCGAGGAAATCTGGGAGACGTTCCCGTCTATGAACCAATTCGAGGTCCGCGCAGCGCTGGCCAAATGCGGTCTGACGACGAAGCATATCGAGAGCAAGATCGCCGTCCTGAGCGGCGGCGAGAAGGCGAAGGTCCGGCTGTGCAAGCTCATTAACCGCGAGACGAATGTGCTCGTGCTTGACGAACCGACGAACCATCTGGACGTCGATGCCAAGGAAGAGCTTCAGCGGGCGCTGAAGGCCTACAAGGGAAGCATTCTGCTGATTTCCCATGAACCGGAATTCTACCGCGAGATCGCAACCGACATTTGGAACTGCGAATCCTGGACCACGAAGGTCTTCTAAGACAGCAATTCAGGTTCGGACCGGGAAGGACAGGACCTTGTCTGTGTTCCTTAAAAAAACAGCCGTGCGGACGATACCGCACGGCTAATTTTTGGCCTATTGCCAACAGAGGGAAGCTGCGGCTTCCGGTCGGTTGGCTTTTTTGCTGTGGCCCGAAGCCGGGAGTCCCGGACCTCGAAGCCCCTCTACCACTGGCGCCTCAGCGTAACAAGTTCCCGGAGCGCATCGGTGGACAGCTCCGTAATCCAGTTCTCGGACCCGGCGATGATGCTGTCGCTGAGCTGCTGCTTGCTCTCCAGCATATCGTCGATCCGCTCCTCCAGCGTGCCGAGCGAGATGAACTTATGCACCTGTACCTGCCGGGTCTGCCCCAGCCGGTAGGCGCGGTCCGTCGCCTGGTTCTCGACGGCGGGATTCCACCAGCGGTCGAAATGGAATACGTGATTGGCGGCCGTCAGATTAAGCCCCACGCCTCCCGCCTTCAGCGAGAGGATGAAGACGCCGGGCTGCTTCGCGCCCGGAGGCAGCGGCTCCGCGCCGCCGCTCTGGAACGCTTCGATCATCCGGTCGCGCGCCTGCTTGGCTGTGCCCCCGTGCAGATACAGCACGGGCTCTCCCAGCTCCTCCCCGAGCACGCGGCGAAGCATCCGGCCCATTCCGAGATACTGGGTAAAAATCAGGCAGCGCTCGCCCTCCTCGCGCAGCTCGCGGACCATTGCAAGAAGCCGCTCCAGCTTGGCGGAGCCGGCAACCAGCACGGCAAGGTCCGGGGCCTCTAGCTCTTCGCCCCCGTCTTCGGGAAGCAGCTCCTTGTTCAGCAGCAGCGGATGGTCGCAGAGCTGCTTCAGCCGGGACAGGGCGGCCAGGATGGCGCCTTTGCGGCGCATGCCCTGAAGCTGCTCCATCTCCTTCATCAGCTCGCTTACAGTTCCTTCGTAGAGCGAGGCCTGCTCGCCGGTAAGCGCGACATAGGTCTTCGTCTCATTCTTCTCCGGCAGCGCAAGCTGAATGGAGGGATCGCTCTTCTTGCGCCGGAGCATGAACGGACGGATCAGCAGCTGCAGCTCTGCGGTCCGCTTCGGATCGCCTTCCTTCTCGATCGGCGTGGCGAACCGGTCCTGAAAGGCTTTGGCCGAGCCGAGGTAGCCGGGGAGGAGGAAATCATAGATGGACCACAGCTCCGCCAGCCGGTTCTCGATCGGGGTGCCGGTCAAGGCGATCCGGTGAACTGCCGGGAAGGAGCGGACCGCCGCCGACTGCTTCGTCCCGGCGTTCTTGATGTTCTGGGCTTCATCGAGGCAGACGGCCGACCACATCTGTCCGGCCAGCAGCTCCCGGTCCAGCGACGCGGTGGCATAGGAGGTCAGCACGACATCGGCTCCCGCTGCAAAAGCGGCGAATTCTTCCTCACCGGCTGCCCGCGACGGCCCGTAATGCAGCCGGACGCGCAGCGAAGGCGCGAAGCGGGCAAGCTCCTTCTGCCAGTTGCCCAGCACCGAAGTCGGGCAGACGATGAGAGAGACGGAGTAGGGCGGACCGCTGAAGCCGTCCCGGCCGCCGCTCTGCTCCCGGACGTGCAGCAGATAGGAAATGAGCTGCACCGTTTTGCCGAGGCCCATGTCGTCGGCGAGGCAGGCCCCGAGGCCGAGGCTGCGCAGAAAGGCCAGCCAGGCGAAGCCCTCCTGCTGATAGGGGCGCAGGGTGGCCTGGAGATCGCGCGAAGGCGCGGGCTGCGGCCAGCCGCCCTCGGCCAGCTGGCCGAGCAGCTCGGCGAACCGCCGGTTCAGCTCGACGTCCAGCTCCGGCCGCAGGGCGCCGGCGTCCTCGGCCGGATCGCCGTTGTCCTCCGGCGGCTCCGGGGAAGCGAAGGCGCCCGAGCGGCGCAGATGCAGCTGGAGCACATCCTGGAAGGAGAGGCCGCGCCGCTTGTCGATGCCGTCCATGACGCGCCGGATCTGGGCGAGCAGCTCGGGGTCGAGCGGAACCCACTGGTCCCGGAAGCGGACCAGCCGCTCGCCCCGGGCGACCAGCTCCGCGAACTCTTCCTCGCTGAGATCGGCCTCGCCGATGGAGATGCGCCAGTCAAAATCGACGAGCGCATTCAGGCCAAGCTGCGAGGGGCCGCGCTTCTTCCCGTCCTCTTCGCGGAGCTTCGCCTTCACCCGCGGCTTCCGCCGGCGCGCGGCTTCCCACCAGGCCGGCAGGAGCACCTGCCAGCCGGCTTCCAGCAGACGGCGGCTGTGCGCCGTCAGGAACTGCCAGGCCGCCGTGTTGTCCAGCGGCCGGCCGAGCACGTCGCCGCCGGCCGCGAGGCGCTCCGGCGGCAGCGCGGCCTGCAGGCTCGCCAGCCAGCCGGCGGACCGTTCCGCGGCGTGCGGCGCCCAGGCCGCGGGCCAGTCCCCGGCCGCGGTGCCGTCCGCGGCCAGAGCGGCCGGGACCAGGACCGACGGATCGGCCTTGTCCTGGAGCGCAAGCTGGAGCTGCCATACGGCTCCAGGCTCGTCCGGCTGCGGCTCCAGCAGCCGCAGCAGCGGGCGGAACGGGGCCGTGTCGGCTTTCCAGCCGATCGCAATCAGCCAGCTCTCCGCGCTCATTCCGGCTGCCGCCAGAGCCCCGCCGCGTTCGAACAGCGCCGGATATTCCCGGCGCAGATCGGCCGCTTCGCTCTCCGTCCCGTACCAGGTCCGGAAGACGGCGGCCGTGAAGGCGGCCTGGACCGCCTCGGCGAACTCGGCGCTCTCCTCCAGCCGCCGCAGCGCATAGCGGGCTGCGGCGGCCCGGTCGGCGGCGCTCTCGAAGCCGCCTGCCGCCCCGCCGCCTGCCGCCCCGTTCAGGAATAGGGCGCCTTCCCCGCTATGGCTGCCGTCTCCGTTCGGGCTGTCCTCACTATCTGCGCCGCCGTCTCCGTTCGGGCTGTCCTCACTATCTGCGCCGCCGTCGCCGATCCGCCGTATTTCGGCGGCGAGCTCGGACCGGTCCCAGATCCATTCCAGCCGTCCTTTGCGGTAGGCGGAGAGGGAGGGCGCGTACGCCCGCTTGCGGACGCAGGCCATCAGCGGACCGGCGAGGCCGGTCAGAAGCGCGCCGTCGCCTTCCCACTCCCAGCGGATATGCCGGAGGAAGTGGCCGGGTTCCGTAAAGTAAGGCAGCACCATCTCCGCAGGAAGCACAATCAGCTCCAGCTCGCCCAGCCGCCGCACCTCCAGCTCGGTGCCGTACAGCGACTCTTCATGCCAGGCGAAGAGGCGGTGCTTCAGCATTCGTCCCGGCAAGGAACCGCCCTCCTCATTCAGGGCATAGAGAAGGGCGTCGCCGTATTCGCTGAGGGCCATTTGGACAGTCAAGGCATGGAGGGTTCGGTTCATGATGTCGATCTTCCTTTCTTGTCGGTGTGCCGGGAGAGATGTTCTTCAGAGCCGGCCTTAAGGGGGTTCAGCAAGGAGCGCAGCGTCCCGGCAAGGTCCGGGGCAAGCCCGCCGCTCAGCTGCTCGCGGACGAACCGGTCCTGCCTGCGGCGCATCTCCGGGCTTGGCCCGTTCTCATGCAGGCTGCGGAGGCGCTCTTCGAGCAGACCGCGCAGCTCCGCAGCGAGTCCGGGGGAGCTCTCCATCTCCGCCTCGACCCGCTTCATGTACGCCCAGTCGTCGTAATAGGGCGGCCTCGGGACAAGCTGTTCCCAGTCAAGGAAGAGACTCGGGTCCAGATGAGCCTTCATGAAGCGGGTATAGCGAAGCTGGCCGGCGTTCTGCGGCGGCAGAACCACCGGCGTTAGGCCGAGATACAGGATTTCGCAGAGGGTGGCAAAGCCCGGCTGTGCCGCGACGACCGGATATTCGGACAGCTTCCGAAAGTACTCTTCCGGCGGAAGCGTGCGGCTTCCCGCGAGAAGGGCGGAGCCGCACATCTCCATGCCGGGAATTCTGCCAAGCGTGTCGTTCATGAGCTTCCGGTAGCGGTTCTGCTCGGACATGCCGCCGAGCACGGCCAGCGTCCGCCCGAAGGGAGCGTCCGGCGAAGCGGGGAGATCCGGCGCAGAAGAGGCGTTCGGCCGGGTGTATTCCGCAGCTGAAGGCGAAGAATCCGGGGGGCTGCCGCCCCGATCTGTGTCCCGGCAAGAATCCGGGGCGCAGCCCCGGCCTGTGCCGCTTCGGAAGAGCTGCCCGGCTTCCCGCCGGGCCGCCGGCAACGAGTCCAGCACGGTGTCCAGCGCCTCGTCCAGAACAGGCGGAAGGAACCGGGTGCCCGCGGGCTCCAGAAAGGCGCGCAGCCGTTCCCCGCAGGGAACGAACTCTTCGACCAGACTGAGGTCCGCCGTCAGATGAGCCAGGATGGAACGCTTCTCCCGCTCCTCCAGATAAGCACGGTCATAGGTCGTGCCCGCAGGACGAAGCAGTTCCTGAAGCTCTTCGCCCGAGGCGGATTCAAGAAGCCGGTCCGCTTCCTTCCGGTACACCGGCAGGGGGGCCGGAGGATCGTAGAGCCAGAAGATGAGGTCGGCGTAGACGACGCGCAGTCCGGCCCTTTTGGCCAGAATCGCAAGCCGGCTGTTCATGACCGAGAGCAGACAGTCGTAGCGGGACAGAAGCGCCATCGCATCCGGCAGAAGGGGCGGGAGCGGGATGGGCTGAAGCTGAAGGCTCGCAAAATACTCGTAGCTGGTCTCCGAGCCGATATAGTCGGCCTGCCGGGGGTCGATTCCCAAGCGGCGGAGCAAATGAACGGCATTGGCCGAGGGGCCGAAGCCTTGGGCTTCGGCGCAGACGAGCAGCCGGGGGGACGGTACAGTCATGGAATCAGCTTTCCTCTCCGCAGTTCTTCCTGAAGCGCGCGCAGGCGGCTGTGCCGGACCGAGAAGCCCAGCAGATAGCCGTCCCATTGCTCGGCGCGCCCGAGCTTTTTATAGATTTTGGCCAGCCGTTTCAGCAGCCGGACGGCCGCTCTGTAATCCTGCCGGTTCTTCCCGTCGATCAGCCGCTCCACGGCCTGGTGATAAAAAGGCAGAAGCAGCGCGGGTTCCCGCTTCTCGATCTCCTGCAGCTCCGCCGCCCGGAATTCCGCCGGGTCACTCCCGGAGCTTAACAGCAGATCCATCCACTCGCGGTAGCGGCCGCGGGCCTTAAGCTGCTCCTTGTACATGTCTTCACCGAGCGGACTCAGCTCATCCAGCGTCTGCCACATCCGGCCTTCCGCTTCCGGCCGACGTTCCAGCACCGCGTTCCAGTAAGCGGAGTAATCGGCCAGCCGGGGGTAGCGGCACTCCCGTAGCAGCGCTGCGGCCCCGGACAGCCATTCGAGCAGGCGGTCCCATTCCTCCAGCTCCGCGAGCCGCTGCCAGTACAGATTCATCCGCTCGGCGGAGAACCCGGGCAGTTCGGCGGCGGACTTAAGCGCCTGCCGCGCGTCTTCGTCCCGGCGGAGAATCAGCGCCATCCAGGCGGCAGCCAGCAGGCGCTGGAGCCGCCCGGACGGGGAGGAGCGGACCGGCTCCTCGGCGAGCAGGACGTCCAGCTCGGCCTCGCACCAGGCCAGATCGGGCATTCCGGGGAGCAGCCAGCTTCGGGTGAAGGCGAAGTAGAGATCGGCGTAGAACGATTGCTCCCGCGAGTCGGCCAGCATTTCGGCGCGGAGCACCGCAAGCGTCTCCAGCATCCGCGCAGCCAGGGCCGGCTCTCCTTCGCCCTCCGGCGGTCCCGACTCCGCCGCTTCCGCGAGCTCCCGCTGCAGGCCCGCAATGGCCAGATGGGTAAAATACCCCGGCGTCGCGGCCCAGCCCGGAAGCCCGGCCCGGCCCGGCGGCGGCGCGGTCAGCCGGTGCAGGACGAACAGCCGGGCGTGCAGGCCGTAGAGCTTGCCGATGCCGGGAGGAAGGGGCGGACAACGGTCCAGCAGGGCTGCCAGCGACTCCTCGGCGTAGCGGGGCGTACGGGGGGCAGCGTCCAGCGAAGCGGTACAGAGCGCGAAATATTCCCGCCAGCCCGCTGCCGTCATGGAAGGGATCAGCGCCGCCCCTTCCTCTGCCGGGTCCCGTCGGCGGCGATCCCGCCCCGCTGCACTGCGAACGGCGGCCGGGGCGCCGGACGGTTCAGGTCCGGTCAGGCGCTTCCCGTCCGGGCGTGCCCCCGCTCCGTACAGCCTTTCCTGCTCCGGACCGGCCTGCCGCTCCTCTTCCGCGCGGTGCGGCTCGGCGGCTGCCGCAGGTCTCGCCGCGCCGGCGAAGCGGGCGTTCGCAAGCTGCTGAACCGGCCGCCCGGCCAGCGCCGCATAGCGCATCAGCGCCGCCGCCATATGCTTGCACGGCTTGCCGGCCCCGCAGCCGCAGCTGCCGGTCTCCGGCTGCCGGAGCGGGACCTCGGCGCTATAGGCCTCCCGGTCTGTGACAACAGCCCGGACCAGGTCCGGCTCCGGCATGGCGAACTCGCCCACGCGGCCCTGCTTCTCGTATTGGAATCCCTGCTTGAGCGTCAGATCTTCGAAACTCGCTGCCGCGCTTGCCAGCAGCGCCTGCCAGTCGTCGTCTCCTGGCGGATAGAATGCTTCCATATTTGAACTCTCCCGGGTGGTGAAGTTGATTTTATTCAGTATAGCATTTTTTCGCCGGCGCTTTTGTGATGAACAGGGCCTCATTGCAGAGCGGACCTTAATAAGGCAGCCGCCCCGATATTCGGAGCGGCTGCCTTGTTGGCGGCGGCTTGCCAGGAGGACCCTGGCGGAGCTGCCGTACCCGGCTGGCCTTGAGGTGGCCTGACGAACTCGTCGCATCCGGCTGGCCTTGAGGGGGCCTGGCGGCCTGACGGACTCGTCGCATCCGGCTGGCCTGGCGGCCTGACGGAACGGGTGCCTCTGGCGGGCCATGCCGATCCCGCAGTCCAGGCACTCCCTGCCGGTCGGCGCCGAGGGAGACCTTAACGGCGATAACCGGCCGTTCTTTCTCCCGGGCCGGCACGCGCTTAGACCGAGCGTTTGCTGCCGTAAGCGCGGACGCGGTTGCGGCCGTTCTCCTTGGCATCGTACAGGGCCTGGTCGGCTTTGTTGATCAGCTCGGTCAACGAGTGAACCGAGCGGTCTGACGAAGCGACGCCAAGACTGATGGTGATGGTCTGCTCATCGGCTTCCAGTTCCACCGGCGTCAGTTCCAGTTGCTCCCGCATCGCTTCTGCGAGCCGGAGGGCGCGGTCAGCGCGGACGCCGGGCAGCAGAACGATAAATTCTTCGCCGCCGTAACGGCCGATCAGTCCCCGCGAATGCAGGAGCTTCCGAAGCCGGTAGACGACTTCCTGAATGACCCGGTCGCCGGCTTGATGGCCGTAGTGGTCGTTGATGCTCTTGAAATGGTCGATATCGACCATAATCACCGAGAGCGGATAATCCGATCCCTGGCTCCGGTCGAAGTGGCGTTCAGCCAGCTTCAGGAAGTACGTCCGGTTGTAGACGCCGGTCAGACCGTCGGTGGTCGCCATCCGGTTGATCTCGCCGAACAGCCGGGCATTCTCGATGGAGACCGCCACCTGGCTGGAGAAATCGGAGAGAATCCGGCATTCCTCCTGACTGATGGTCCGGTAGCCGATGCTGTAGAGGACGATCAGGGCGAGCACGCGTCCGTGATACATCACCGGGATGCCGATGCAGGTACGGACGCCCGGCCCGGTTCCGCCCGGGACCAGACTGCCGTCCGTCCACAGCACGGTCCGTTCGGCCAGCAGACGGGCATAGAAGGGGTCGTCCTCCAGGCCGCCCTCTTCATGCTTATTCCAGACTCCGCCTCCGGAGCCGACGGCGGCTTTCGGTACATAGGCTTCTTCCTCTTCCAGCAGAATCCAGCCGCTCTCGCAGCCGGTGACCCGGGAGAGGCTGGTCAGCGCCAGCGACAGCTGCTGGTCGATGTTATGCGTCGAGGTCAGCGTCCGCGTCGCCCGGTGCAGCGCCTTGAGCATGACGGCCTGCCGCTCCTCCAGCCGCTTCTCGCTGCGGAGCAGATTGAAGCGGTCGGCCAGCGCCAGCGACAGCAGCATCGTCTCGGCCACAGAGCCGAGACGGATGCCGTAGAGCGACCAGAAGTTCAGCGGCAACAGCTTGAAGGCGGCGAGAATATTCAGAATCGCCCCCGCGAACAGCGCTGCCCAGGCCAGGCTGTAATACAGCACGGTCCGCGAGCGGAGCCGGACGGCGAAGACGCCCGCGATGCAGGTCAGAAGCCCGGCCGTGGCCGCATAGACGGCGATGCGGGTTGAGGCTGCGGCAGACAGCAGCGGAAAAGAGGCCAGACAGGCCATCATGCCGGCGGAGACGCCCTTCATGATTCGACCCATGCGCGGCGAATGCCGGGCTACGGACAGGAAGCTGGAGGTGAAGAGCAGGGCGGCCAGTGTAGTCAGAACGATAAACACCGGATTGCTCTTGATCTCCCAGGCCGGTGCATTCGGCCAGAGATAGGCATAGGCGAGGCCGTCCCAGACCAGCTGCAGTCCGGCGAAGGACAGAATGAACATCATATAGTACAAATACGTCCGGTCCCGGATCGAGAAATACAGGAAGACATGATACAGCGCCATAATCAGCATGATGCCGTAATAGGCGCCCAGTATCAGATTGACATTCTGCTCGCGCTCCACGAAGCTCTGCACTTCCCACAGCTTCATCGGAAGCTGGAGATACGTGTCCGTGTGCACCCGCATGTACAGCTCCTGCTCTGCCGATGGAGGAAAGACCAGCTGGAACACAAAGTTACGGTGCAGGATCTCCCGTTCCCCGAAAGGCAGGGCATGCCCGGTATGCGCCTTCTGAATCAGCCGGCCGTTCTCGAATTGATAGAGAGTCACTTCGCTAAGCTGGGGCTTGGACAGTTCCAGCAGCAGGTTCTTCGCGTATGGAGAACCGTTATGAAGCCTGATTCGGACCCAGTAGACCGAATCGCTCAGCGTCCCGGCGAGCCCGCTGTCCGAATAGGAGCGGAACAGGCTGCTGAACTCCGGCTTCCGGACGTTCTCGATCGTCAGCTTGCCGGTCTGGTCCTCAAGAATGGCCAGGCGATCCTTGAGGTCCAGTGATTGCTGGAAATCCCCGGCTTCCGCGGGGTAAGCGGCTTCTGCGCGGGCCGGGAACCAGGCCAATACAAGCAGCAGAAGCAGTCCAAGCGCTCCCAGCCTGCGGGTGCAGGCCGAAGCGGGCCTGCGCCGGTCTGGGCAACCGGCGGTGCTGTTCACTCCCGGAGTCATGAAGCGCTCAGACCGGCTCTTTCTCGGGGTCCAGCGAAATTTCGATTTCTTCGCCGAACCGGCCTTTCAGCAGCTCGAGGTTGCCGTCAGAGGAGAAGTCCTTCGGCATGAAGCCGTTGACGACAGAGTCCTGGCTCAAGAGTCCCATGCGGATATACGATTCGGCGACCAGCTCGCTGCAGGTGTAGTTGTCCTGCTGGGAGCGGATGTGGAACAGGCGGCCCAGCGCTACTTCCCAGATCATCTCCCACTGGCCGGGATTCGGAAGTCCGTGAATTTCGGTGAACAGATGCCGAAGAGCGTCCAGCATCTCCGTCGTCCGATCCATCACCAGCGGCCGGACCGCATAGCGCGGCGGCACATAAGGCACCACATCGCTGCCGTAGGAGCGCAGGCGGTCCTCCAGCTTCACCAGCTTCGGACCGGGAATATGGTCCTGGTAGGTCTCGTCGGGCAGGTCGGTCAGTGCGGTGGACTCCCAGAGAAGCGGGTACTGGAATTCCGGCAGGCGGACGGCCATGGCGACGTGCGACCACGGGCTGCCTTCAAGCTTCTCCACCTTCTTGCTGATTTCATATTGTCCGCTGAACAGAATCAGATCTCCGGTCTGAAGCCCGGACTGGATCTCTGCGTATGGCAGTTTATTCATGAATCAATTTCCCCCCAAGTTATGCGCAGGACGACAGCGCTGCGCACGGAATTCTGCTGACCAATTCGACAATGCAGGAGGAAAATCCTGTTTACGGAGGAGAAAATGCCAATTTTATTGTGAAAATGTGTAAGCGGTTTGACTGTCGAGATCTTGCTCTCCTGGCCCGCGAACCTTATAGAAGCGGGAGTGATGCGCTATAATGGGGCCATGGAGGAGATCGACATGGATCAGACGCTCTTCGACCGGCTGTATCAGGCAGTGGCTGCCTGCGATGCGGCCTATGACGGGGTGTACTATACGGGAGTTCGGAGCACGGGCATCGTCTGCCGCCCTTCCTGCCGCGCAAGAACGCCCAAGCCGGAGAATGTGACGTTCTACCGGACGCTGGAGGAGGCGCTTCAGGCCGGCTACCGTCCCTGCAAAAGATGCCGCCCCGACGAGCACGGGGCCCTACGCCCCGACGCCGTCCTGGCGATGCAGGCCGACGCTATGCTTGCGGCCGGGGAAGGCCGGCCGCCGAAGCTGGCCGAGCTGGCCGCGGAGCTGGGCGTCAGCCCCTGGCATCTGCACCGCATCTATAAGGAAGTGACCGGGCAGACTCCGGCGGCCCGGTCGGATGCGCTGCGGCTGGAGAAGGCCTGCGGGCTGCTGGCGGAAGGGAAGCGGCCCATAGCCGAGGCCGGGCGCTGCGCAGGGTTCCGCAGCGCTTCCCATTTTGCCGCCTGGTTCCAGCAGCGCACCGGCATGACGCCAAGCGAATACCGGCTGTCCCTGCGGGAAGGAGCAGCCGGCGAGGCCGCCGGAGAAGACATCGCGGAGGAGGAGAACCGATGAAGACGCGGATATACAAGCACAGGTTGGAAGGAATAGGCCGGAGCTGGACGCTCTGGGCAACGGAGCGGGGCCTGTGCCGGCTGTCGTTCGGGCACGAGCCGGAGGAGACGGCGCTGGCCTGGCTGGGCCGGCATGTCCCGGAAGGGAGCATCGCGGATGGTCCGGGTCCTTTGGCAGAATGGGGGGCTTGCGACCGGCTCGCAAATTACTTCGCCGGCCGTCCCGCCGCCTTCGGAGACCTGCCGCTGGATCTTCGGGGCACAGCGTTTCAACAGAGCGTCTGGCTTGCGCTTGCGGATATCCCCTATGGAGAGGTCCGGACGTATCGGGAAGTGGCGGAGAGCATCGGGAAGCCTGCGGCGCTGCGGGCGGTGGGAACGGCCAACGGGCGCAATCCGCTTCCGCTCATTCTTCCCTGCCACCGGGTTGTGGGCACGAACGGCACGCTGACCGGCTATGCCGGGGGACTTGGACTGAAGCAGCAGCTTTTGCGGCTGGAAGGCATTCGTAATGTGAGGGAGGGCGGACATGAGCGTTTTGCTTTTTGAACGGGACCTGCCGGAGCTGTTCAGCTGGGAAGAGACTCTGGCTTACCTGGACCGAACGCCGCTGGAATGCCTGTTTCGGATGAATCCGGCGGACCAAAGCGTCATCCGCCTGATCGAAGCGGACGGCCTGCGTCTTCCGGTGCGGCTGTCGCTCTCCGGGCCGGGTGCGCTGGCCACCGAATCTTTGACCGGGGAGATGCCGTCCGAAGCCGGACTTGCGGAGCTGAGGGAATATGTCGCGGACTGGTTCGATCTGGACCGGAACCTGGCGCCGTTCTACGAACGGGGAGAGAACGATGCGGTGCTCGGGCCGCTGTTGAAGCGTCATTGGGGCCTTCGGATCGTCGGCATTCCGGACTTGTTCGAGGCGCTCTGCTGGGCCATTCTCGGGCAGCAGGTCAACCTTGCCTTTGCCTATTTGCTCAAGCAGCGCTTGACCGAGGCGTTCGGGGAATGGAGAGAGTATGAGGGGGAACGCTATCCGCTGTTCCCGAAGCCGGAGGCGCTGCGGGGCGTGACCGAAGAGGAGCTGATGCGCCTGAAGCTGAGCCGGAGCAAGGCCCGGACCGTGCTGGAAGTCGCCCGGCGGATCGACGAAGGGCTGCTCAGCCGGGAAGAGCTGCTGGCGCTTCCGTCGCCGGAGGATGCGGGGCTTACGCTGACGGCAGTCAAGGGCATCGGCCCCTGGACGGCGGCCTATGTGCGGATGCGCTGTCTGCGCGATCCGAGCGCTTTTCCTATCGGAGACGTGGGACTTCACAATGCGGTTCGGCATACGCTTGGGACGGACCGGAAGCCGACGATACCGGAACTGCTGGATTTGTTCGCCGGGTGGACCGGCTGGGAGGCGTATGCCACCTTCTATCTGTGGCGCGTTCTGTACTGACAAGCCCGTTTTTGCCGGTGAAGGCCAATTATTCCCGTTGTCCGTATTCGTGCCTTCTAGGCAAGAAGTGTTCTGCGAAGAATGGACATACGCAGAGGAAGACGAGGCTTTGCTTTTTTGGAGGGGGTCATAATTCTGAGAAGAAAATTTATAGCAGTCACGCTGCTCGTGCTTCTCATTCAACTTACCGGTTGTGATCGGCATAACGGGAGATATACGGAAGAGTTGAATGCATTGTCCGAACATATGCAAGAAAACCAAGGGTTCTCGGAAACGATTTCCAATGACCGGTACAAGTTGACAGCAACCGTTGATTTAAGTCAAGAACAAGACGCTGACCGTTTAGTCTATGAGATCTTTATCCGCAAACCGCGGACGCCAATGAAAGATATTCTGATGAGTTTCTCTTTGGATCCCGATATGTCGAAGAGGCTGAAGACGAGTGATGTTTTTCAAAGCAACGCCCTCAATGACAAGCCTGTAAATTTTAATCCGGGTGAGGATATGAATGGAATCAGCCTGTTCAGGGGCTTTATACTCGACAAAGAGTTGTTGGATAAACATACTTTGAATATCTTTAGAACGCTGTATGTAAAAATTACGTATAGTGACCCCGATGGAGATAAAAGGACGGATTATGTTAAAATGCAGGCCGAGCCATCAGATGCTGTAAGGCGTTACCTGGTGAATGGGGCAAATAAGGGCAATTAATAGAGAGCACACCAAAGAGACGGCCGCGCGTCAAGCGCAGGCCGTCTGTTTTTGCATTCAGGAGGGGCGCGGATTAGCCCGCCCCTAATTCCATATATCGAAGTCCGCGGCGCGAAGCCGTCGCGTCTGCCTTACAGCAGTTCGCCGCGCTTCTTCAGCAGCCGGTAGAGCGGAATCGCAGACAAGGCGCACAGGATGGCGCACAGCCCGATGAAGCCGTAGCCGGCCTGCAGCCCGCGCAGCAGGGCGTTGTCCCCGCCTCCGCCGGAGACCATCCGCCGGATGCCGGAGATAATCGCGCCGATGGCGTAGTTGCCGAGCACGCTGCCGACGCCCATCAGCGTGACGATGAACGTGATGACGGCATCGCTGCCGCGCCGGTAGCGCTGGGCAATCAGGGCCATCACGGTCGGATAGACCGGGGCGATGCCGACGCCCGCCGCGGCGAACAGGAAGGCGCCGGGCTCGCCGGCGAAGATGGCGGCGAAGGTTAGCACTCCGGATACGGCCGAGAAGAGAATGAGCGACAGGGCGAAGCCGATCCGGTCGGTCACCGGTCCGAGCAGCAGCCGGCCGAGGGTGAAGCAGAGGAAGAAAGCGGACAGCATTGCCGAGGAGGAGGGTCCGCTCCAGCCGTAGGCTTTTTCGAGGAAATTGACGAGCCAGCCGCCGACGGCCATCTCCGAGATGACCCCGAACGACAGAATCGCCACCAGCAGCCAGATCACGCGGTCGCCCATAATGGTCTTCAGCGGAATCCGGTCCTCCGGCATGTTGCTGTGGGCCGGGAATTTGCCGGCCAGCGCCGGAATCATCGGCAGTACGGACAGCAGCAGAATAATGAGATAGACGTCGCGCCAGTCGAGCAGTCTTCCGCCTACGTGCAGCGTCATCATGCCCGAGGCGACCATCGGGGCGACGGTGGAGCTGAGTCCGTAGAAGAAGTGCGACAGATTCATCATGGTCCCCGTATTGCGGACAAAGATACGCGCGCCCAGCACGGCCAGCCCGATCTCCAGCATACCGTTGCCGATGCACATCAGGAAGAAAGACGACGACAGCGTCGGATAATTATGGGACCAGAAGATGAGGATGCCGGATATGGCCATTGAGCCGAAGCTGAGAAGACAGACGGCCTTGATGCCGATCCGGCGGATCAGCCAGGCGGTGAAGGTGCAGGCCAGCAGATAGCCGAGCGAATTCAGGGACAGGAGCTGGCCGATCTCAAGCTCCCCGAGGCCAAGCTCCGTCTGGATGCGCGGGATGGCCGGGCCCTTGATATTCTCGGAGAAGCCGAAGATCAGGAACCCGACAAATACAGTCAGGACCTGCAAGATATAATGGCGTCTCGATGAGGCGGCGTTCGCTTCGGGAAGCGCCCGGGCGTCCGGGGGATGGGGATTCGTCACAGTCTGGTAAGCCTCCGTCTAAGTTGATGGACATGCGGTTCTGCAAGTTGACCGGTCCTTTTGCCGGGCGGCCAATTCTTGTATTATACAGGTTAAGCGGCCGGTTCGGGAAGATTCGATTTGCGGGACGCGCAGGGCATACGGTAGACTGTACCTAAGTGCAATTTGCAAGGTGAATGGAGAGAGAGTATGGAAGTTCTGAAGCGGTTTTCCGCCAATCTGACCGTGAGGCGGTTCGCCATCCTGATTTTGATCGGTCTGTTGATCTACGGCATTCGGGATATGCTGAACCTGGTGCTGCTGACTTTTCTGATTGCGTATATCATGAACAGCTTTCAGGTGATGCTGTCCAAGGCCATCGGCGGCTATATCCGCGTCAACAGCAAGGTGATTGTCATCGTTCTGTATCTGGCTTTTGTCACGATGCTGACCTTGGCGCTGATTCATTATTTGCCGAAGATCTTCGTGCAGGTCAAGCAACTGACCAATTTCCTCAATAATCTGACTCCCGAGAACATTCCCCAGAATGACTTCGCCCAGTACCTGTTCCGAACCGTCAAGGATCTGAACTATCAGGATTATATGGAGCGCGGGCTGGATTATGTCACCGCCATCGGCAACTGGGGCACGACCTTCGTGTTCTCTCTCATCTTAAGCCTGGTCTTCATACTGGAGAAATCCCGGATCGTGGCGTTCACGGCGCGGCTGAAGGACAGCAAAATCTCGTGGTTCTACAACGAGCTGGAGTATTTTGGACTCAAATTCATCCAGTCGTTCGGCAAAGTGATCGAGGCGCAGATTCTGATCGCCCTCTTCAATACCGTCTTTACCGTTATCGGTCTGGTTATTATGCAGTTCCCGTACCTGTTCGCGCTCGGCGTCATGATCTTCCTGCTCAGCCTGATTCCCGTAGCGGGCTTCGTCATTTCGCTGATTCCGCTCTGCATTATCGGCTATAACATCGGCGGCCTGGAGACGGTAGTCTTCGTGCTCGTGATGATCGCCGTGCTGCACTTCCTGGAGGGCTACTTCCTCAATCCGAAGCTTATGGCTTCCAAAATGAACCTGCCGATGTTCTACACCCTCGTCGTCCTGCTGTTCTCCGAGCATTACCTCGGCGTGTGGGGCCTGATCCTCGGCATCCCGATCTTCGTGTTCGTGCTGGATATTCTGGATGTGCGGCGGGGCGGGAAGATAGGGGAAGAAAAATAAGATTATTCAAATGATAACCGGCCCTGGATGGGGCCGGTTTTATTTTGGCCGTTAAACAACACAAAATAATCCAACGTAAATTTTTGATTTCTAAGATATATTTATTTTTGTGTTTATAAAAACTGGGGGAGAGGGAATAGGTTGGATAAAAAGAGATTATTTTTTTGCATTTTGTTTGTATGCTTTTTAATAGGAGGATTTGCGGCTCCTGTAAAAACTACTCTGGCTGCCGCCGAAACTCAAAAAGATGTAATTGTTACGTTCAAACAAGAGATCAATGAAAATGTACTTCCTAATTCTAGGATTAAGAAAAAACATAAGCGCCTTCATGCCGTTTCATTGAAATTAAGCAATAAAGAAATTGAAAAGTACAAAAAAGATCCTGCAGTAAAATCCATAGAACCGGATATTGAATTAAAGGCAGATGTTCAGTCCGTTAGTTCCAACAATTTAACTGAAGAAGGTATACAAAAGAACCCCGAAGGTTCTTTTACAGGAAAAAATATAAAAATAGCTATCGTAGACACAGGTATTGACCTTCATCATCAGGATCTAAAAGTAGCGGGAGGACAATCTTTTGTCTCGTATACTTCCTCTTATGATGACGATCATGGTCACGGAACACATGTCGCAGGTATTATAGGTGCATTGAATAATGGCATAGGGATAATAGGGCAAGCACCTGATTCTGAATTGTACGCCTTAAAAGCTCTAGATAGTGATGGGAATGGGAAGCTATCCAGTGTGATTTCAGCTATTGAGTGGAGCATCGCCAACGATATGGACATTATTAATTTAAGTTTATCTACGGATATTAATTCAGTAGCCTTAAATGAAGCCGTTAACTTGGCCTATCAGGAAGGGATATTAATAGTAGCGTCTGCAGGTAATAACGGAAGCAGCAATGGCAACCAAGATAATATACAATACCCAGCTAAGTACCTCTCTGTTATCTCGGTTGGTTCGATAGACTCTAAGAACAAACGCTCTGTTTTCTCAGCCACGGGTCCTTCGCTAGAAGTAATGGCTCCAGGGGAAGAAATACATAGTGCATATATAAATAATAGTTACTCTACAATTAGTGGAACATCCGTAGCTACTTCGTTTGTAACCGGTATGTTGGCGCAAATGAAGGAGGAACACCCAAACCTCAACAATAAGGAATTGAGAGAAATACTGGATCGAAATGCTATGGACCTTGGTGAAACCGGAAGAGACAACCAATACGGATACGGGCTTGCTCAATTGGGGGAAAGCCCTAATCCTAATCCGACCTTGCCTGAAACGGAGGATAAGGACCAGAATCCAACTACAAAAGATGGCTCCGTAAAAGTGTCGCTGGCACCCTGGCAGGTTGCAGTTTCTGGAAATTCTCCAACAGGGCGCACTTACGGAATTACTTGGGTAACAGATCATATCGTATTGAAAACTGCCCGTTCTTCTACTAACTATGAACAGGTCTGTAACTTGTCAGTAAGTGATCTTGTCCCCGATCCTACAAAGTTCAAAACTCTAGATAAAGCTAGTTGGAGTGATAGTAATTTATATGTCGAATTTACTACTACTTTTGGAGTGAGATACAAAACCTTTGTTAATCCGCTTGCTCCAATAAACGTCAGTCCCGGCAATAGTTACTCTCCGCCCATCATACCAATTGATACTCTTCCTACATTAATGTGGAAATTGCAGAGTAACGATGCTGTACAGACCGCTTATCAAGTAGTGGTTGAATCAAGCAATCATGTCCCTTTATATGACTCAAAATGGGTGAGTTCGAGCAATACAAATTTTACGCTTCCCTCTGGGATTCTTAAGGAAGGAAGCCTTTACTACTGGAGAGTAAGCATCAGGAATGAAAAAGGGGAGCCTATGCCATTCTCGAATTACTTTTTCTTCCGAACTAATTATAAGCCTTACGCTTCATTCACTTCTTATAACGATGGGCAGGAACTCACAAATAACTCATCAATTAACTTAACATGGTCGTATAGTGACTCTAATGGGAGTGAACAACAACAAAATTATTACCAAATTCAAGCTTCCAGAGATAACTGGTCATCTGTTGCTTTTGATAGCGGGAAGTTGATAGGGTCTTCCAAAAGCTACTCTATCAATAAACTTGAAGCGGGTGCATGGAGTTTTAGAGTATTCGTCTCAGACGGCTTGGACTGGTCTACTCCATCCTTCCGGACGAATCTTATAGTACCTGACATAGCAGAGCCTAACAATACAATCGAACAAGCATATTCCCTGATCACAAGCAATATGGAGGGGTTTCTTATTAATTCTGCAACGGACGTAGATTACTTTTCCTTTAAAGCCTCTTTATCAGAAAGGGAAAAGGTAGTATTGGATGTTCCATCAGGTAAAGATTATGATATTTACATTTATAATAAGGATCAAAAATTAATAACCTCCGGGATATTGGGAACTGGAATAACGGAAGAAGTCTTCTTTAAGGTTGAAGCAGGCCAGACATACTTCATTAAGGTTGTTGGCTATAAAGGAGCCTATAGTCTAGCTGATGCTTATAGTTTAACGGTAGATAAGGCCGGAAGTGCTATATATGAGTATCATTACGACCCTCTTGGCCGAATAGACTACGTTATTATAGATGGGAAGTCCAGAATAGAATATATATATGATAATAACGGAAATTTAACCCAGGTAAAAACTCCCCTTAAAGTGTCGAAATAATTATGTTCATAAACAAAGTGAGGTCAAGTAATGATAAACAGAAGAAGAATCAGAGTAACAGCTCTTTTGCTGTCCATCTTGCTAACTATAAACTTATTTGGTGATCTTTCAATCTCTTTAGTGAAAGCAGAGACAAATACTAATAATTCTACTATACCTTCAAGCCAAGTTTACCAGTTAACCATGTCGGACATCTTAGAACGTTTTCAAACTACAGAAACGTTTGTACAAAGCCAATTAGACCAAGGCTATTCTTTAAATGAAATTTATAATCTATTCTTTCAATCCCAAGTTCGGGGGCTTAGCTATGAAGAGACACGATTGTTATTCAGTCCTTCTGAAGTAAATGCGTCTGCTGAAGTAACTCCGGAAGTATACAGCGAGCTTGTCCCTCAGGAACTGCGGAATATACCAATAGTGCCGCTAAACAGCGTGACTGGCGTTGTATATGACGAACCGAAATCTTCTGAAATTGCTGATACCGTTAATAATAGTGTTTATCTAAGCAATAAGAGATCTATGTTACGTGCTTCTGCATTGGATGCACCAGAAAATCCGGTGCTGGAGAAACCGCCGGTGTATTCCAAAACTTCATTTAACGAAGCGCCTTACACAGTAGGGTTAGACAACGAATCAATCTCCACCTTAAGCGGAGGAGTGTCTCTCCGCAGCGACGATTTAACCCTGCCCGGGAGAAATGGCCTCTCGTTTACATTGAGTCGTCAATATAACACAGGAGACGCTCAATTTTTTGATATGGGATATGATTACACTACGTATGCATATCCGGAGTATGCTTGGCGTGTCACCTATAATGCTATACGAGTTCCGGTTATCACGAAGTATGATGTGCTTGTTCAAGAATATATGCTCATCCAATATGACCAGAACTCGGACGGGATTATGGATCACTTTTCGGGTCCTCTTCTTCAAGACCCAACAATAGACCAAACATATGATACTGAGGAGCAGGCGCAAAATGCAGTTAACCTTCTTTCCAATCGTTATTATAAAGTTCCGGGTGATTCCTTATATCTGACTGATTCGCGATCGTCATCTGTAAATT
The DNA here is from genome assembly GCF_031470375.1 of Paenibacillus glufosinatiresistens. Lineage (NCBI taxonomy): Bacteria > Bacillati > Bacillota > Bacilli > Caryophanales > Paenibacillaceae > Paenibacillus > Paenibacillus glufosinatiresistens. Next base: position 6,144 of record NZ_JAVFHT010000010.1, on the reverse strand, counting down.
CCTTTCAAGATACTATTCCTCCATGGAACGGGTACAGCGGAAGTCTTAAGAAAGTTGGCGCTGTCAAAGTTACGGGTTCTTACACAGCAGCCCAAAGTAAAGTGGCCACAGGAACACGTACACGAACAATTTCGGGGGTATACAACCCGAACGGAACCTGGGAAGCACAAGTGTATAGCGATGAAGTCCCGCTTTCACTACCCTACTCTGATTCGGATGGTTACAAAGGGGATTTGACCAGAACCGGGACGACTACCCAAAAGACTTGTCCTACTCAAGGAACACCTGGATGGGTATGCACCAAGTCCTTCCAAGCGGAGTACTCTGGAACTGTTCGAAAAGAAGCTGTGGACAATCGTCTCTATACTCAGGATTATGGTGGTACTGTAGAAAAAGCTGAGTATTATTCACCGGATCGATATACGCCATGGACCTCTACAGATAAAGGACGTGTTCGCTACATATATTCCAGATATGGGAAGGCCTTTCAGAAGCCTCGCGAAATCGAGGATACAAAGAATTCAAGTATAGAAGTAATGTATGGCGGTGATTTTGACCAGCAGAAAAATGCAGTTGCTCAACAAAACTTCTTTAATAATCGTTCCGGGATGTCCTTTGGGAGTACCTTTATTGAAGGCAACGAAACTGTCCATTATTATATAGCATCACCAGCAAGCGCCTCAATTGAGCAATATGTGATAGGAACAGGGGTAGGAGCAAATTACTTTAATACAACCAGTAAGCCAACCCTGGATAAGCTTTATCCTATAGGGAAAGGCTGGAGCTGGAATCTTCCATTCGTCGAAGTTAAAGACGGAAGGAATATTATTCATCCGGGAGATGGCGGGAGCTATACTATTGAGAACGGAGCGCTTAAAGAAAGCGAGTGGCAGGGAGTAAAGTTTGTTACCGATACGTCAGTAAACGTGAATGGAGAACAATCACAGAACGTATTGATTAGCTCCGACGGGATGACTAGACAATATTTTAATTCCAATGGCTTACTAATTCAAATTGCAGATTCTCAGAACAATACGATTAATTTTGCTTACACCTATAATGCAATTTATAATTCCAAGTTGCTGAGTCAGGTGAAAGATGCGATTGATAACACGATTGAAATTAATTATACGTCAGAGACTGTCACTCTGAAATCTGGTGATCGAACTGTTGTATATAACAAGCATACTGAAGAAGGCGTAGAATTGTTGGGCAGCGTAACCGATCCGCTTGGGCGAAAGACGACCTACAGTTATCAAATCAAAAATGCCTGGTTCAATTTGTTGAGTGACTATGCTGAACGAGCAGTATCCAATCCATATGCTTTGCTGACACGTGTACAGCATCCAACCGGAGCAATTACGGAGTATACCTTCGAGGAAGGGCCTGTTAAACGATATCTTGGGGAAAGATCGTATAATGAAAGTTACCGCCTGTCTTCTAGACTGGATCGTATCATTTATAAGAACGGCCAATCATCAGAATATAACCGAAAGTCAATCAACTACAATGAGACCGACATGGGATCTTCGGGAAATCAAGACTTGAATTTCTCGACTCGACTGAGTGACGGACTCACGGACACCTCGTTCCATTACCGGAAGGATTACATTGACACGGAGACACCGGCACGATTCTTTTTGGAATCCTCAGTCCAGAGTGGTGGGGGAGTTAGCAGAACTACCAGTTACGAATATGGAAAGTATGTGAACGGTCATTCCTATCCGGCTCAAACACCAACAAAAATAACCGTCTCAAATAATCAAAATGGGGATATTCTTGTAGAAACTACGGACTACGATGACTACGGAAATATCACTAAAGCGACAGATGCACAAGGTCATAATGTTACCTCAACTTATGATGATCGTCACTTGCTATCAACGAAAATGGAGCCCGCGAATGAGGGCAGTTACCGGTTCACTGTTTTTACACGAAATCCTCAAGGGGAGACTACAAATATTAGCGTAAGGAAGAATAATGCGGAAGGGGAACTGTTGCAATCTATCACATTTGATAAATTCGATGACTATGGGAATATTCTCTCTCAAACTGTTCGTAATAAGGATAAGAATATTACGGTCTTGACAGACTATAACGCTACAAATCACGCGTTTGCTGAAAAGCAAACGATGGATGTACACGATGCTGAAGGACAAAAAAGTACGATCTCGGTGGAAAGAGAGTATGACTCTTCTACGGGAGATTTATTATCTGCAACAGATGGGAAAGGCAATCGCAGCTCTTACAAATATGATGCATTAGGACGAGTAATAGAGGTTACCCATGCAGATCAATCCAACCTTACTGCTGTCTACGATGATTTGCTGAATACTGTAACAGTGACCGATGAGAATAATTTGGTCAGTCAGACGAAGTGGAATGCCCTTGGATGGCAATTAGAGAGTGGAATTTTTGAGAAGGGGATTTATAAGCGGAAATCATCTATAGTATATGATGCCTTCGGAAGAAAGGATTGGGATCAGGATGCTCTAGGTAACAAGACTCAATACCATTTTGACGCTTGGAATAGACTTACATCCACGGAGTATCCCGATGCTTCCAAAACCATAAAATTATACGATGATAAAGTCCGTACAGTGACATCTACTACAGGGGAAGGTTACTCCCAGATTGAAACCTATGATAAATGGGGACAAAAAGTTAAGGTTGAGGAAAAGGAGAATTCCGACAGCGAGATAAGCCTGTTGGGCAGCTATGATTACAATCAAGGGAACGGTGAGTTGTGGAAGTATACTGATGGAAAATCAGCGTCCACTACCTACAAATACAATGATAATGATGAGTTAATTTCGGTAACCAACGCATTAAGTGAGACAACCCAATATGAGTATGATATGTTGGGGAATCTAATTACGCTCACCCATCCGGACGGGACTAAAAAGCAGTACACATATAATGAACTTGGGGAGAGGTTAACTGCAACGGATGAGGCAGGCCGGCTTACTACTTATAGTTATGATAATGCGGGCAACCTCCTATCACAGCAAGACCGTAACGGAGTAATAACATCTTATGAATATGATAACCGTAATCGTCTGAAAAAGCGGATTGCCCCGGATGAAGCGGTGGAATTCACATATGATTTGGCAGGAAATCGCTTAACTATGAGTGATAATACTGGAACTACCTCCTATCAGTATGAACCGGACACAGGGTTACTTAAGCAAGTCACCTATCCGGATCAACTGAAGCTTCAAATTACAGAGTATAATGCAAACGGAAACCGCACGGAAATGACAGGACCATTTGGAGATTATGTTCAGTACTCGTATGATGCAATGAACAGATTATACAAAGTTGGCGCCAGTCTCGAGAACCCCATGGTTACCTATAGCTATAATAAAAATGGAGTTATAGACCAGGTTGATACAGATATAGGGTTGACACACTCCTATAAGTATACAGGTATAGATTTAACACGCAGCAGTGAAGAACTAGCCGGCCGCACATTAAATAAGTACGAGTACAAATATGATGTGAACAATAACATTCAGGAGAGGATCTGGACACAGCTGGGGGGAGAAGAACCCAAATCAATAACGGACAATTTTGGATATGATAAATTGAACCGAATTGAGACAAGCACAGAGAACAATGGAGAGAAGTATACCTATGACTCCCGCGGTAATCGGACTGGGCTAGTCTCAGGGACGGGACTGGAATCCCTGAGTGACAGAGAGTATAAGTACGACACGCAAAACCAGTTAACTCAAGCCCTAATAAACGGAAAAAAAGTAGAATATCATTACAATGGGGACGGACTTCTGGTCGAACGTATTGTAGACGGTATAACAACTCGATACTACTACGATGGAAATCAAATCATTGCAGAAGCGCAAGTAGTCAAAGGTCAACCGAAGTTGGTGGCCAGTTATCTGAGAGGGCTGCGCCTAGAAGCAATTCGTTATGCGGATGGAAGTATGGTTTATCCGGGTTATAATGGACATGGAGATTTGGTGGAAATCAGAAGCCAGCAGGGAGCGTTGTTGAACCAGTATAAATATGATATTTGGGGTAATATAACTTCTCAGGTGGAATCCGTATATAACCCTTTCCGTTATGCGGGTGAGTTATGGGATGATTCAACAGATCTGCAGTACTTGCGGGCTCGTTGGTATGATCCGAGTATGGGACGCTTCTTAAATGAGGATACGGTCGAAGGGCAATTTGATAATCCTTTAACGTTAAACCTGTATACATATGTATACAATAACCCATTAAGATATCTCGATCCCACCGGGAACAAGGCATGGGAGCCTTATGCGGTCAATCAGCTTAGACTCCTTATTGATGAAGCAAGGGTGAAAACCGGGTCGAGCAAGACGAATATAAATTATCAATTGTACAAGAGTTTCATTTGGAATTACTACGATTTCGGTTCTTTTATGAGTGAAAATCATTACAATTATCTGTACGGATTGTTAACAGGGACAAGTGCCTATAAAAATAGTGCTGGCAATGCAGACTGGGCGAGGGAAACTTTAATTGGCGAGTATTATAAATCCGTTGAAGCAGAATATGTTGCTTATCTTGCATTGGGAGCCGCTGTGCGCTCCACCCAGAGAAACACAAATAGAGGGTGTAACTGCTTTGTTGCGGGTACTAAAGCTCAAACAGACGAAGGGGAGAAGAATATCGAAGACATTGAAGTCGGAGATAAGGTTCTTTCCAAGGATGAAGAGACTGGTGAGGTAGCTTATAAAGAGGTTACGGCTACAATGAACCATGAGACGGATGAAATTTATCAAATCCATGTGGGCGACCAAGTAATAGAATCGACATTCAATCATCCGTTTTATGTGAAGGACAAGGGATGGACATTCGTTAAAGACCTCAAGGTTGGCGACTTGCTTGTTCAAAGTGATGGGAATACACTCGAAATAACTAGTATTGAAATGTTGCACAAGCACGTCACAGTTTACAACATGACAGTCGATGAATTCCATACCTACTTCGTCAGTGACCTTGGTATTTGGGTTCATAATACGAATTGTCCATTTGGGGCAAATGGTGTTCAAGTTACAAGTAAAACTATATGGAAAGAAAACGGTAGCAAGGCGAGGATTGATGTTGAGAATCCAAACCCTGGACAACGTGCAGGACAGATTCACTACCAAGATGCAAACAATAATAAGTATTTGTATGACCCCAATAAAAAGGCGTTTTTAGATTCAAGTGGAAATCTTGCTCCGAAAAGTGTAAATAAAATGCTTGAAGACCCTAACTTTGTTAAAAAGTTAAATGTTGGTCTCACGCAGTATCTTGGGGAAAGTCCTTATACTCCATAAACGAGGTGTTAGATTGAAAATAAATTCCAAGATGAAGAAGTTTCTCGATGAAATAGTGGACAAAGAAAAACAATCAGAAATTAAAATTAACTTCAATACTGCTAAGAACATTATTTTTCCTGAATTTTTTGAATGGGAAGGATGTGTTCTACTAAGGCAAGATAGTAACGATAATATGCCGAGTCAGTTCTCACCGAATCAGTTCATTCCTGATAGAACTGCATTTGAAGCAGATTATAACCATGTTCATCTGAATGATTTCTTCTCTGAAAATTCTAGTCCGTTTCAAGTATTTATGCTTGCAACAAAGATAATAGAAGTTTGGGCGGCTACCCTTTACAAGCAGTTCAACCCAAACAAGAGGTTCATTCTCATTCTTTCTTTTGACGACGAAGAAGCTGTACTACGCTTTTATACAGTCAGAGAAAATGAATCGCCGTGGCTTGATACTTCCTCAATAGAATCGTATGTAGACGGGCTAATGGTAATCGAAGTATGAGATAAAAATATTCAGACCTTGAGGGCTGCATGAAGTGCACCCCTTAGAATAGACATTGGAAAACCCCCCTGGTTATTCCGATAAAATCTAAGGGGTGCATTTTTATGGCGTTTAAAGGGCAGAAGCTCAAACAATATTCAGAAGAACTGAAGTTAGAGGCGATTCGGCTTCATGTGGAGGAGAAATGGACATACCGGGAAATCAACGAACATCTGGGCATTCAAGATAAAGACCGAATGAAGCGGTGGATGCGGAAATACCGGGAACTCGGAGAGTATGGACTGTTGGATCAGCGGGGTAGGCGGGAAGAATATATCGATCAAGACCGGTATG